>CAZFQV010000038.1:0-7824 GCA_964521175.1 uncultured Sphingobacterium sp. | reverse complement strand
GCATATTCAGGTTAATTCTGTCCTTTACGAATTTTGAATTCAGTCCGACGTTAAAAGAATATTCAGAGATATCTCCTATTCTGATGCGAGTATTGCCGCTGGTTCCGGCAGAGATTTTCTCAGGTTCAATTAAGGAGAAATTGGCAAATAAAGAAAGCTTGCTGTAAAGAGAAGTTTCACCGGCAATTTGGATGCCCTGGATGTGCGACTTACCTATTGCACGGTATTGCGTCGTTGTTGTACCCAGGGTATCAATATTTACAGTACCCATGGTATTACTGTATGATGCATTATAATAAACTAATTCAAGAAAAGTCTGACTTAGCGGGGAGTACCTTGCAGATAATTCAATGTTTTTTACACGCTCAGGTTCCAGTAGAGGGTTGTTAACCAGTCGGGCCGAGGAAGTGGCAAACTTACTGTATACTGAGGCGTCTAGAAACGCCTCGGCATATATGGATTTGAAGATGAACTTGCCCGGATAATAAACTATCGAAAATCGAGGGTTAAACACCGTCCCGTAGCCATAAACGCTGTTTATCTGGTTATTGTCCATTCTGCCCGCCGCACTAATATTTAACTTGTTAACCCTATCCTGATAACTTAATTGGCCATAGACGCCCACATCCATAATGGAATAATAATTCCCTCCTTTAATTCCATTTGCTGAAGTACCTGTCGTGATTGGGTCTTCGGTGGTTGAATTAACATAATCGCCTTGTAGCAAGCCATTTCTTAGTTCCACTCCGAGGTTGAAGTCCAGCTTTTCACTCAACACATAGTTAATCTTTGATTCCGACCGGAACTGCTTGGATTGTTGGGAGAAGTAGGTAGGCAAAAAATAAGGATCTTTGGAGCTCATCAGATCCTGAAAGCCAATTCCTCCGTTGGCAAAGCCATAATAACGAGTGATCACCGATTTCTTTCCAAAATCGCTGGTACGGAAATAAGAAAAGTTAGAGAACGACACCCTTTCCGACAAACTCTTATCGTATCGGGCATAAAAATACTGTTGACGTACATCCCAATGGGTAAGGTCTTTGCTAACGGCATAGTATTTATCGACGTAAATCGGTGCTACCCCTTCCGACCACTTTTGGTACTCAAGGCCGAATTTGAAGTCGCCAACTCTGAATTTGGCCGAGAGATAGTAGTCCCTGGCCTCGTCTGAATAGCCCGTACCAATCCCGTTATATCCCTTTTTATAATTTGCCTGATCCAATGAGTCAGCCCTGGCTACAGCTGCGGCTGTTGGCAAGATCTTCTTTCCGTCAGGACTAATTGAAAAATATTTCCGTTGTGGGTCAAATGAGGAGTAAAGTGTTTCTCTCTGTACGCTATAGTCCTGAGTAAAAACATTTTGGTACCTGTTCAGACCGAATTCATCGGCCGACCATTTATTGTCCCAATCCGGATATCCCGAAAGGTCATGTTCGTTGGAATGAAATATCCTACCTGTCACCGCAAAAAACATATCTCTTCCCTTGCCTGATACGGTGACGTCGCCGAACTTCGTATTGTATGTTCCGAGGCCTCCATGGCCTGTTAAAGCAAGTTTGGCTTTTTTCTCCTCGGGCGCAAAAGTCCTTTCCTGCTTGAAATAATCATCTTCATTCTTCGTAATGATGTTTATAACTCCCAGGAAAGCGTTGGCCCCATAAATGGTGGACGCCGGGCCATAGATAATTTCAACCCTCTTGATATTGCTTAAGGCGTACTGTCTGCTGATGAAAGCGGAGTTTGACCACATCTCATTATCCTCCACGCCATCAATAAGTAAGAGCGTACGATCTGTATTGGCTGCAGTTCGATATCCTCTTTGGTACATATCCGAGTAGGAAAGCCCCGAATTTCGTGAAATATCGAAACCCGGAAGGTCATGGAAGAGTTGTTCAACATCCGTATATCCCCTATTTATGATGTCTTCATAAGTAATTATCTGAATGGTGGCAGGTGCAAGTTCTATACTCTCTGCTTTTTTTGACACCGAAGAAGTGAGCTTGGCCCGCATTTGTTGTCTCAGGAATAACACCTGTAGTCTGAAACGATCCGGATCCCGGGTGTCTGCCTCGAAATTATCTTTTAGCAGAAGTAGTTTCTCGATACTTTCATCCGCTTTGTCAAGCGAATCCAGAGCCAGGTATGACATGGATAACAGCCGGTATGCTTGTACCTTTTCTCCATAGTTAAATCCTTTGTTATTTATACAAGAATTAAGTCGGTTGATACTCTCATAAAATTTACCAATGTTATACTGTCCCTCGGCCTCATTCAATGCACCAACGCCACATTCCTGAGCATTCGCCCTGCCAAAGATTAGAATTCCGGTTATGAGTAATAACTGAAAACGCATTTTTATAATCATTTTAGTTCTTATCAGAGGTTAAAGACTTATAAATGCCACTCATCGACGAATGCCAGCCTATTATTCGCTTATCCTCACTGCCAGTATATAGGTATTTCCCATCGGCTGTATAAAACAAGCAGTAAACCCATTTGCCGTGGCCTCTGAGGGTGAGTATGTCTTCTGTATTATTTGAAGTGAGTACTGCATTTACATCAATCAGCTTGATGGTTTGATCACTACTTGCCGAAGCTAACTGTAGGTGACCCTCAACTACTTTAAACGCAAGATCATTGACCGATGAAGCATGAGGAGTAAAGCCGCTTGCTGGATTTTTATTATTCAGGTCTTTGATATAAATACCGCCATCGTAGGTACCTGCTGCCAGATATCTGTTGTCGGGGCTGACAGCGAGACTCATTATCCTGGAACTGAGAGAAATAAGGGGTTTCAGGTTATCTGTTCCATCATATATTAAAACATTATTTCCGGAAGAAACATAAAGTCTTCCATTGCTCCCTGAGGCTATCGCCTGGAATGAGCTGCCCGCAAGATGCCTTATCGGTGCCGGAGTGTTTTCATTGCGATAGATACCCAGGCCTTTAGTTGTCAATATGGCGAATTCGGACTTATTTATAAATACTGCCTGTTTCCCAAGACCCTCAAACTTAAACCTTGACCTCTCCTTAATGCTGGTTCCATCAGAACTCAGACTAAGAATTATTCCATTTCCAGTAGAACTTATTATCAGCGCCCCTGACCGGTCAGCAGACGTACAGATGTAACGTATCTCGTCTTTAGCATCAAAGGATGAAATCGGTTCGAGCATTCCGTTCACTTCTCCTGAGATAATTATCATTCCCGATTCATCCGCCGAGATCAGCTGCTTAGCTGCAGGTCCCGCGGTTATGCTTCGAACCGCATATTTATGATTTGAAAACTGATTGCGATTTTGTATGGCGCTTATCCAATTAAAATGCAGAGCGTTATAAATATCATCATTTTGCAGAGGGCCCTTGTTATCTGCGTTTAGCTGATACGCTTTGATTGCACGAGTCTTACTCTCTTCCTGTTTATTATCATTAAGTAACATCATCGCTTCATAGGCAAGGTTTCTGGCCTGCGCGAGATCCTTTAAGCGAGAAGACAGCTGAGTTTGTTCTAAAGCAATTTTTTCATTGCTAACGGCTCTTACGGTCTGAGTTTCTGCTATCTGTTGCTGTTGCTGAGCAATTTCCGCATTTTTTTCTGCGATAGTTTTTTGCCTTTCGGCGTAAGCTTTCTGCTGTTCCGCAATCACTCGTTGGAGCAGGGCATTTTTTTCACTTTTTACAGCGTTTTGTTGCTCTTTCTCTGCTACTCCCTTTTGGAAGAGGGCTTGCCTGGCGCTCTCCTCTGCCTGTTCCTTGCTTTGTTCAGCGATAAGCTTCTGTTCTAAAGCAAGCTGCCTTTGCCTTTTGGCTTCCTCACTCTCTTTCTCCGCGATAACTGTTTGCTTTTTTGCTAAATTCCGTAGTTCAAAAGAGTATATAGCCAGCAGAAATGCTCCGAACGCGATAACGGAAATAATAATCGCAATACGGCGCGCTTTTCGCAGGCGATCTCGTTGCATTTTTTCCTTAAACAACAAGTCCTTTTCAAATTCCCCCTTGCTATATTCAAGATATAAAATCGCTTTATCAAACAAATCATTATAGCGGGAAGCCCATACTGCGTTTGGCGAATTTTCCTCCTTCCATTTCCAGGTCACCTGTAATTCCGGATCCCGTAGTATGCCTCCCCGTCCGGCTTCATAAAGTTCTGCTGCATCGCATAAACGCAGGTAGATCTGAGCCGATTGGTTTTCTTCTTCCACCCACAGCATGAGACGCTCCCACACACGCATGATGCTTTCATGGGAGATATCAATGACGGATGATTCTGTTAAAGGAACATTTTCCGGAGGCATTAAAAAGCCCCTGCCCTTCTTCCTGAAAGTCTCAATAACCTGAATAACTTCTTCCTGGCTGGCATCTGACAACTGACAGAGCTCGGAAAGGCTGCTGGGACGCCTTACACCACGCGTATCCGCACCACGGTCTGTGAGCGCCTTGAATATAGATTCGCAGATTTGTTTTAGTCGGGGTGTTTCAAGCTCTGCATAGGCTTCTTCCGCATGTTGAGAAAGCGCATGCTCCATGGTGCCGATATCGTTGTAATCCTCGATATCGATTTCTTTCTGATTTTCAGTATTTTTGTTTTTTCTCTTCCAGCTATCCCAGGTTCGCATCAGAGCATGCTGCAGAATCGGAAGCTGATCGGGATTGTCACCCACATCATTTAACAGTTGATTCAATAGCCGTGGGGAGATCGTTGCGCCGCCCACCCCCACAGGGCCTGTTATAGCGTCTCTACGCTCCTCGCGGGTCATTCTCGGAACAAGGTACTGTCCCTCATTAATGGCTTCAGGCAAGCCCCTAAACTCGGTACAGTCGCCTAGAAAATCAGAACGCATCGTAAACACCACGTAGATTGGCAATTCTCTTTGTTCTGTTGCTTTTAACAGCAAGTTGATAAATGCCACTGAATCTCTTTTTCCTTCTTTTGCTTCTTTTTCGAATTTGATGAATCTGAACAATTCTTCGAACTGGTCAACAAGAACCAGGAGATTTTCTTTATGATCGATACCCGATTGCTGATAGACATCAATCAGCCCGAAGTTATTGCGACGTAATATACTTTCGTTAATAGAGGTATAGGTTTGTTCATCGTCTTCGGAATCATAATCATATAAAACACCGTTCTTTGCAAGAGCCTTCGCCATATTGCCGATAGGATTACTGCCAGGTCGGAAAGTGCATACCTTCCAGCCAGATCCGGCACCTGACATAAAACCGCTATACAGCGAAGGAATAAGTCCCGATTTAACGAGCGAGGATTTACCGCTTCCGGAAGAGCCAATAACGGTGAGGAATCGCACTGTACGCAACTTTTTTAAAAGCTCATCAATCTGCTTCTCGCGTCCAAAAAATAGAATGTCTTCGTCTTCCTCGAAAGCTCGAAGGCCAGGAAATGGGTTTTGTATAATTCCGTTTAACATAGGTTAATTCCCATCATATTTTTGACAGTAAGCTTATTAATTTTTCCTCCGGGAATCCATCTATTGCATGGATCACTTCTGCATCAAGAGATCTGAAACGCTGTTTAGAGACACTGTCGGGTGGTGCTATAAAGACTGCTTTAAGAGCCAGAGGTTTTGCCCTGCCGTAGCCATTAATTTTCATGAAATCTCGCATTTTTGAGCGCAACCAAAGCTCGTTGGCGTTACAGAAAAATATGATCGCGGCCTGACAGGTTTTCAAATTTTCGATATGATCTTCTCTAATACCCGATTCATCACCCTCAAAAATAGGAATCACCACTTCAAAGCCTTGGTCAAATAGAAAATCTTCCAGGGGTCTTATTTCCTCAAGGTCGAGAAGGTCACAAATCAGATAAATAATCTTGGTGCTGGTTGTAATATCCTCAACTGGCTCTTCTTTGGTTTTTTCCTTTTGCATCGCATCGAGCTTATCGATTACGATACTTTTGAAATCCTCTAAAGACCCTTCTACTAAGTCGGCTCCCGCAATACCTCCCCTGCCCGAATTTAACTGTTCAATGAAACTAACCTGACGCTCATCCCGGGGTTCACAGCCCTCCGGAATCCAGATGAATCGCGGAACATTATTCGTAGCACTGAAGGACGTCGCCACCTCATTTTGAATCTCGATAATCGACTTTTGTGTGCCCTCGGGTACTACCCCGTAATTTTCACCCAATAAATGAATCGACATTTCCGCTTCCTTCAAATTCATCTCTATACTCTCCTGCAATGCTGAAGAAATTAAGGGCAATTGTTTATCTGGCAGAACCTGATAGCCATAGCCTTGCAGTTCGCGTTTTAAACTATCGCGAAAGTTCTGAGTATCATAGCTCGATTCTGCGAGAAACACTTTTCCCTTGCCATTCACTGCGAAAGCAGCGCTGCCGCCTGCCTGATGTTCAACGGGGCTTTCAATACTTTCCAGGAATGAACTGATGTCGTGGGCAAGATCGTCCAGCTTTTCCCAATAAAGGCGTTCTGTATCCTGGCCGGATACCTGTGACAACTCCTTAATACGCCCGGTAGTCGGATCCGTCGTATAAAATTCATAGCCTAATATATTCTGAATTTTTTCAGGATGCTGGTCTGTTCTCACCGCCGTTTTAATGACTTTAAATATTCTAGCCCTGTTACTGACGCTGAAGCCAATATTCTCCTGGCAGGTGTTATAGAATTCATTAACCTCGCGAATACACCAATCGGATTTGGCATATCTTGGGGTAAGAATCGAGATCATAATCGCAACTTTTGCAAACTGATCTACGATTTGTTTGTCAAATACATCATTTCCCTGTAGCGCAGCATCTCTCCATATCACCGGTCTTCTTCCCAATAACTGGGCAAGGCGGATATCCAGTGCGCGATGAAACTCACTAATCCAGCCTCTTTGGTTCTGGATCAGCGATTCATCATCTATATGAGCGTAACTAATAAATATATCTGTGGGGAATTGCATAGTCTGTTAATCAGTTCTTTCACTTACTCTGCTTAAAAGCGGCAGCAATAAGAACAAATTCAAATCTTTTTCTTTTTCAGTTTCAGTTAATTTCTCATACGGGATAAGCTGATCGTGGATCTTCAGGATATCTTTTAGGATGTAACGTTCATTCTTATCAGCCGGTAAGGCCCCGTATTTATAGTTGAAAACCATTTTTTCGGCACTCCATCTTTTATGTTCCATAGGAGCCAAACGCCCGTAAAACCGGGTGATATTTTCATTGTTCAAGGGGTCGCAGCCTATCCGTTTCAAGGCGCTGAATTTAAGCGCCAACTGCCTTGCAGCATAGCGATTCGAATCCTTTTTTCGCTGGGTAAGTATATTCCAGCGTTTGTCGACGGATAAGCGAGAAGAAAGGGAATTGTAATGTACCGCTGTGTGATCTGAGAGATACCTAATTACAAATCTCTGAATCGTCCGTTCATTTATCTTCCCGTCATCTTCAGACATTTGAAGCAATGCTGTGTCCAGTCGATCCACAAGATCTTTAGCACTTTCTATATTCCAATGCATTTTTAGTTCAGAATAAAACTCGTATTTAATTGAATAATAGTAGTTTATAAGTTTTGATAGTTTATCGATTAGCTCGGTGTGTTCCAACAAAGTCTCGCTTGTACAGGTATCGCTAACTAAATGGAAAGTCTGGATATTCAGCTTTTTACTGAACACATTACTGGAATTGGTTTTTGGATCCCGATTGGAGTCCAGCAATTCTGTTATACCTGCATCTTCCGGAAGACATAGAATTAGCGGAACCTGCGAAACACTCTGGGTTTGGTTGTAAAAGAACTGTCGAAGACTGGCTGCAGAGGTTAAAAGTTCTGCATCGCTGTCACCGAACATATACACTATTTTCAC
>CAZFQV010000037.1:0-12598 GCA_964521175.1 uncultured Sphingobacterium sp. | reverse complement strand
GTCACATTCAAAGGTATAAAAACATACGATACGCCCATTGAGGATTAGCGCAAAACCCTGAGGCCTTTTTCCGTCATGTTCATGGATCTTGGGTAGTCCGCCCGGAAACTTAAATTTCTGATTATAAATCACATGAGTAGGAGGTAACTCTACAAAGTCCAGATCTGGAAAAACCTTCTTCATCTGAGGCCGGATAAATTTGTCAAGGCCATAATTATCGTCAATATGCAGGAAACCCCCTCCTTCGAGGTATTTCCTTAAATTACTTGCTTCTTGATCTGAAAAAATAACATTCCCATGCCCCGTTAGGTAAATAAAAGGGTAATTGAAAATGTCACTGCCTCCCACTTCTACTATTGCTTCGTCAGGCGCGAAATTGGTATTTAGATTTTTATTGCAAAAGCTAATCAGGCTGGGCAAAGCCGTCCGGTTTGCATACCAATCACCTCCACCGCTATATTTCAACTTGGCCATTTTATAGCCAGGCGTAGTAAAGGATAATACCGTCCAGCAAGAAATGAAGAATAAATTAAGGAAAAGAATTCTTTTAACTGCCTTCATCTATTAAGGAAATTTATTTCAAAGCAGGCTTCCAGGGCGGCTGTTTCTGTGCGCAGGCGGGACTTGCCGAAACTGATGGCTGCATACCCCGCCTCCAGTGCGCATCCAATTTCAGCAGGCGAAAAGTCACCTTCCGGCCCAATTAATACAAGATAATCAGAATATAAAGTAAAGCCCTCCTTTAGTGTCGTTTTTTCGCTTTCCATACAGTGAGCGATATATTTATGACTTGCTGAAGCTCTTTCTATAAAATCCCTGAATTTAACTGCTTCATTAAGTCGGGGATGATAGGCCTTCTGGGATTGTTTCATGGCCGCGGTGATAACCTTATTCAAGCGCGCAGTTTTTAGATCCTTACGCTCAGAATGTTCGCAGATCAGCAGGCTAACCTCATCAATACCAATTTCCGTAGCCTTTTCCAAAAACCACTCCAGACGCTCGATGTTCTTTGTAGGAGCCACCGCTATATGCAGGAAATGATTCCGGCGCGAGAACTGCTGCTGAACATCGAGGATTTTTAAGGCGGTCTTTTTGGGGTGAGGATCCTCAATAACCGCTGTATAAAAACCGCCTTCTCCATCAACCAGCTGCACAACCGCCCCGCGCTGCAGGCGCAAAACCCTGATACAATGCCTGCTCTCCTCTTCATTAAGGATAAATGTATCGGAATTTATGTTAGGAGTATAGAAAAGATGCATTGGCCTACCTCCGCTTTATCGCACATCAATAGTATCTTCATTATTAATAACCAACTCAAGTTTTACAGATTCTACATTCTGGTCTGCTTTTTTGAGAATGGTGATATTGTAGCCACTAAACTCCTTGGCCTCCCCGACCTCAGGAATCTTGCCAAAAATCTCACTCATCAGTCCTGCTACGGTATCATAATCGCCGTCTTCCGGAAGATCGTGAGGTAAGTATTCGTTCACATCATATATAGATGCTGTCGCATCAATTACAAATTCCGTTGTAGACACTTTCTCTACGATAGGCTTTTCCTCGTCATATTCATCTTGTATCTCGCCTACCAGCTCTTCCACAATATCTTCCAGTGTGACCATACCCGCCGTCCCTCCAAACTCATCCAATACGATAGCAATCTGTATGCGCTTAAGCTGGAGTTCGCTAAGGAGATCATTGATCTTCTTTGTTTCCGGAATAAAGTAGGGCTTACGTATAATCTCCCTCAGTACGCATTCCTTGTTCTCTGCCAACAAGGGGAGGACATCTTTAGCGTGTACAATGCCGACTATCTTATCAATCGTTTCGTCATAAACTGGTATACGGGAGTATCCTTCTCTGATGATCAGGTCAAGCACTTCGCGATGAGGCGAATCAATTTCAACTCCCGAAATTTTTGTGCGGGGAACCATGATATTCTTTACTACCCGCTCATTGAAGTCGAATACATTTTTAATAAGTTCATGTTCATTCGTCTCTATCGCTCCGCTTTCCATTCCCTGATCCAGCAAATACTGGAGTTCTTCTGAACTATGGTGTGCTTCTTGTCCGCTAATTGCGCTGATACCCAGCATTCTCAAAAATAGGGTAGCAAGTCCGTTCAATAACAAGATAAATGGCCGGAAAACGAGATAAAAAAAATGCAGAGGCAGCGCAATAGCCATAGTTGTCGCAATAGGACGTTGAATAGCCAGAGATTTGGGTGCGAGCTCTCCAAAGACAATATGCAAAATGGTAATTATCGCAAACGCGAGCACATGGCCCATGTTTGTAGCAATCTGAGATGATAAATCTATGCTGAAGAGCCCGAAAAAGCGCAGGACGATATCGGTCATAACCGCTTCCCCGACCCATCCCAGGCCGAGAGATGCCAACGTAATACCCAACTGAGTTGCAGCCAGATATCCGTCGAGGTGCTGGACCATATGTTTTGCCATATTGGCAACACGACTTCCCGACTTGGCCTTTATTTCAATTTGCGAGGCCCGTACCTTTACAATGGCGAATTCGGCAGCTACAAAAAACCCATTTAAAAAAACCAGGAAAATTGTAAAAAACAAGGTGAGACCCATTTCAGGCTATTTATTGTTAAATGTAGATTTATACAAGTCCAAGCTTTCCCTGATTACCTTAAATGCATAACTCTTATCCAGCAGGTGCTCGATACTTACGTTCTTTCGTTCAAGTGTTTTATAGTCCTGAAAAAATCTCACGATCTCCTTCATGGTGTGAGGGGGTAAATCCTTCAAATCTTCGATATAATTTACGGACATATCATTTTTGGCAACCGCGATAATCTTATCATCCTGCTCACCATTATCCACCATATGCATAACGCCTATAACCTTAGCTTCTACAATGCATAAGGGATAAACATCGACTGAACATAGCACTAATATATCCAAAGGATCGTTGTCGTCACAATATGTTTGAGGAATAAATCCATAGTTTGCCGGATACATTACCGATGAAAATAACACACGGTCGAGCTTAATCAGACCGGAATTCTTATCTATTTCATATTTAGCTTTAGATCCTTTAGGGATTTCTATAATCGCATTGACAACAGATGGGATATCTTCTCCAGGAGAAGCACTATGCCAAGGGTGGGCTATATTCATGATTATTCAAACATTTATTCTTCTTCACTATCTCTGGTGATATGAATCTTACGTTTTAGATACGTCACAATAAGAGGTATGGTAGTAATCACTATAAAACCAATAATTATATATAACAGGTAATCATTGATCTCTTTCTCGAATCTTCTACCGAGGAAGAATCCGATCAAAGTTAAGGATGATATCCATAGAAATGCACCACTAATATTATAAAACGCAAATTTCTTATAGTCTAACTTTACAATACCTGCGATAATAGGTGCAAACGTACGTACTATCGGTATAAACCGCCCCATAATTAAGGCAAAGGCGCCCTGCTTCTTATAATATGTTTCTGCGGCCCTAAGAAACAACAAAAAAAAAAAAAAGGAGTCTTCCCTTTGATATAATACGGGACCAGTTTTCTTACCAAACCAATACCCCACAAAATTCCCTAAAACTGCCGCCGTGATCAGGCCTGCGAGCAGCTGGTAAATGGTAACATCAAGCTTACCGGTTGCTACAAACATTCCTGCGAGGAACAAAAGATAGTCCCCCGGAAGAAAAAATCCAAAGAACAAACCTGTCTCCGCAAAAATCACAAATAAAAGAAGATAAAAGCCACCCCCGTGCAACAGTTTTACAGGGTCAACAAGGTGTTGCAGGGAATTCCAAATCTCTTGCATAAAATTAATATGTGTAAATCTACAATATTTTATGCAATACTTGAACTTAGAAAAGGTCTGAGACCAAAGTCGGATATATACCTATCAGAATGGTAAGTACCGCTGAAATCGTAAGTACGAAGCTTAAATATGAGCTAGGTTGAAGTTTCACGCTTTCACTATCCCGGAAATACATGGCTATTATTACTTTGAAATAATAGCAGATTCCGATGATGGCATTAACGATGGCAAGTAAAACTAACCAGATATGGTATTCAGATAATACCGTTGAGAACATCATGAATTTACCGATAAAACCGGCACTAAACGGAATTCCTGCAAGTGAAAGCATCGCAACGGTTAAAGTAAAGGCAATAAACGGGTTAGATTTAGCTAATCCATTGAAGCTTTCAAACTGGTCAGAAGCCATTTGTCTTTTTACCAGGATTGAAACCGAAAAAGCTACAATCGTGGCGATAGAATAAGCAATAGCATAAACCACAATGGAATTCACAGATTCTGCACCTAGTGCCACTATCGCAAACAACATGTATCCGATATGGGATATACTCGAATAGGCCAGCATCCTCTTAAAGCTGCTCTGGAATAATGCGGTGAGATTCCCGACAAAGAGTGTAGCAATAGCCATAAGAGTTATCACCGGCACCCAAAAATCATGAAGCGGCGCGAAACACATCATAAATATGCGCAGGAATGCCGCAAAACTGGCGACCTTTACCACTGTGCTCATATATAAAGTAATGAGTGTGGGGGAGCCATCATATACATCTGGAACCCAGAAATGAAAAGGAGCAGCTCCAACTTTAAACGCCAGTCCAACTATAAGAAAGACAATTCCCGTATAGAAAAGCGGGGAGATCTCTGCTGTATTATTGATTACATAAGCCCCTATTTCGCTCAAATCAAAAGATGCCGTAGCTCCGTATAGTAAGGCTATACCGAACAATAAAAAACCAGTAGAAAAAGAACCCATCAAGAAATACTTCAATGAAGCCTCATTTGACTTGAAATCTGCTTTACGGATGCCAGCAAGTATGTATAAGCTGATCGACATGATCTCAATTCCGATAAAAAGCATGGAAAGGTTATGAAAAGATACCATTATCAGGATACCTATCATAGAGAAAAGTATCAAGGTATAATACTCTGCTACATGCTCGCTAATATTTTCAAAATAACCACGTGAAGGCAGCAGGATTAGGATGGTTGAAAGAATACAGATTAAGGCGAAAGCTATGGAGAAATTATCAAATTGTACCATGCCGCTGTAAACAGGCTGTGCATTGCTATTCCAATCGATAACCAAAAAAACCACGCTCAGTAAAAGACCTGTCAGAGTAACGGGCAATAAAGCATTTTTTGTCTTGAACAGACCCAGATATAGAACCAGGATGGCTAAAACAGATAAGGTTATTAATGCATTCATGCTTTTTTACTTAACTAAAATCTTTTGATTCACCTGATCCAGCAGGTTTGTAACTGCGGCTTCAGAAATATGAAGAATTGGCTGCGGATAAACTCCAATCAGGATAACCAGAGCCGAAATAATTATTAAGACCGTTTGCTCGGTTCTGTCCAGGTCCCTAAACAATGCTGTATGCTCGTTAGCTTCGCCGAGCATCACTCGCTGATACATCCTGAGCATATAAACTGCAGCGAGGATAATGGTCATTCCTGCTATTATAGAATAATACAGACTATAATGATAAACTCCCATTAATAAGAGAAACTCTCCAATGAAGCCATTGGTTAAAGGCAGGGCAACTGTTCCCAACAAAATAATAAGAAAAACTATAGCTAGTTTCGGTGCAGGCTTAGCGATACCTCCAAACTGCGAAAGTTCCCGGGTATTCATCCTGCGTATAATAATGTCAGCAATGAAGAACATTCCCACTACGTTAATTCCGTGGTTCAGCATCTGGATCATTGCTCCTTGCAGGCCTTGAATATTCCAGGAAAATACGCCTGCTGAAATTAATCCTACGTGTGCAATGGAAGAATAGGCTATCAATCGTTTGATATCGTTTTGTGTAAAAGCGATGATTGATGCATATACTATCCCGATTATGGACAAGACGAGCGCGGTATTACCCCAGGCGGCAAAACCCAGGGGCAAGACCGGTATAAGCCAGCGAATCAGACCATATATACCCATTTTAAGCATGATCCCGGCAAGAAGCATTGTTCCCGCTGTGGGCGCCTCGGTATAGGTATCGGGCTGCCAGGTATGAAATGGAAATACAGGCATTTTAATAGCAAAAGCGATAAAGAATGCCCAAAAAAGCCAGCCTTGAGTGACCGGGTCGAGTTTCAAACCATAGAATTCCGAGATGTCATAACTATTGCCTGGTGTCTGGAGATGCAGATATATAATTGCCAGTAGCATCAGGAGGCTTCCTGCAAACGTATATATGAAAAATTTAAGATTTACCCTTATCCGATTCTCACCACCCCATAACGCGCAAATGAAATATATCGGTATCAATGCAATCTCCCATCCTGCGTAAAAAAGAAAGCCATCCAGCGCGGTAAAAACTAGTAACAACCCGCATTGCATAAAGAATACCAGCGAATAAAAGGACTTAAGCCACTTTATTTCCTGCTTGAACGATGCAATAACGATTAGGGGGATAAGGAGATTAGTCAGGATAAGCAGAACCATGCTTATGCCATCCACTCCCGCTTTGAAATGGATGCCGAATTGAGGAATCCAGGGATAATTGACGAGATATTGAGTAGATGCGTCCGGCACGAAGCCTGCCCATAGATATACTGTAACAAGCAGCGGAATAAAAGAGAGTATTCCAGCGAGCCCCTTAGTTAGCGACCTCCCCGAAAACAGTATGAGGATGGCAGCGATAAGCGGAATAAAAATTTGTACCAGTAATATTTCCATTTATGTTGATCTACTCCTTAAATTAAATTGTATATACACTATAAACCAGCAATGCGATGATACCGATTACCATCATAAAAATATAAAAGCCCACAACCCCGGATTGAAGCAACCGGACACTCTTACTGCTTTCTATAGCACCTTTACCAAGACCATTGACGATTCCATCAATCATCTTCTTATCGGCAATCCTGTAAAAGAAAGCGGAAAGCTTATCCAGCGGACGGGTAATCAAGGTCGCATAAGTCTCATCAACATAATACTTATGATAGGACAGTTTGGTCAGGCCGGCCCGTTGAATGTCATCTTCTACCGGAACATGCGCATTTTTAACGTAACGTACATAAGCATAGAACATGGCAGCCAAAGCCCCGACAACTGATACAGCCATCAAGACAAACTCCGTACTATGACTAAGACTTAGTGGCCCCATCTTTCCGGCTGATGCCTCGAAAACAGGAGACAGGAAATCGGCAAGCCAATGATTGCCGCCAAAAATTGCCGGAATACCGAGGAGCCCGCCTGCAGCCGATAAGACAGCAAGTAGTATCAATGGTATTGTCATAGACGATGGAGACTCATGTAAATGCTCTTCCTGCTCTACTGTCCCTCTGAAACTTCCGTAAAAAGTAAGATACATCAGTCGGAACATATAAAAAGAGGTGAAAACTGCACCAATAACACCGATAATCCAGTATAGCTGGCTGTGTTCAAATGCGTGAGCCAAAATCTCATCCTTAGAAAAGAATCCGGAAAAAGGAGGCAGCCCGGCGATGGCTATCGTTCCAATCATCATGGTTAAAAAAGTAACCGGCAGTTTCTTTTTGAGTCCTCCCATGTTTCTCATATCCTGCTCATTACTCATTGCGTGGATAACTGAGCCGGCGGCCAGGAACAATAGTGCTTTAAAAAAAGCATGGGTAATCACATGGAAAAATGCTCCCGTATATGCGCCTACTCCCAGCCCAAGAAACATATATCCGAGCTGCGATACTGTAGAATATGCCAGCACCTTTTTGATATCAGTTTGAGAAACGGCAACGGTTGCGGCAAGGATCAATGTCGCCAAACCAATTATTGCCACTACTTCAAGGGTTTGCGGGGCCAATGTAAATAAAATATTAGACCGCGCTATGAGATAGATACCTGCCGTGACCATGGTGGCGGCATGAATCAGTGCCGAGACCGGTGTTGGGCCAGCCATCGCATCCGGCAACCAGGTAAATAACGGTATTTGAGCGGATTTCCCAATCGCGCCGATAAAAAGAAGAGCTGTGATGAGGATAAGGGTGTTATCTCCTGCCACCATATTCGCCGCCTGAGGAAATACCTGGGTAAATTCAATGCTGTTAAATGTGGCATAAATAGCAAATATGGCGATTAGGAACCCCAGGTCACCTATACGGTTCATCACAAATGCTTTCTTTGCTGCACTGGCGTAAGAGGCATTGGTGAACCAGAAACCGATCAAAAGATAAGAGCAAAGTCCTACACCTTCCCAGCCTATAAACATCACCACATAATTGGAGCCCAAGACGAGCAGCAGCATAAAAAAGATGAACAGGTTCAGATAAGAAAAGAACTTACCGTAACCGGGGTCATGTGACATATAGCCTGTAGAGTACAGGTGGATGAGGAATCCGATACCTGTAACAACCAGTAACATGAGGGCGCTCAGCGGATCCACGAGAAAGGAAAATGGCACATTCACTGAGCCCGCACTGATCCAGTCGAATACCGGAATAAGGAAAGATTTGACAGGAGATGCCTTCAGCTCCATGAATATACCGATGCTGACAATAAATGAAGCCAGCACTGTAAGACACCCGGTGAAGCTAATGACACTCTTCGAAAGAGAATTTCGTCCTAACCCATTTATAAGGAAGCCAATCAGTGGAAATAACGGAACTAACCAAACTAAATTTATCATTCTTATACCCTATTTATCCTGAACATTAGCAAAGGATTACCACTTTAATTTATTCAAAATATTAATATCTGTTGAATTAGTATTCCGGTAAACCATCACGATGATCGCGAGCCCGATTGCGACTTCCGCAGCTGCCAGGGCCATGATAAAGAACACGAAAATCTGTCCGGACGCATCATTATGATGTACTGAAAATGCCGCAAGCAATAAATTTACTGCATTGAGCATCAATTCTATTGACATAAAAATCACGATTGCATTCCTGCGAATTAGCACTCCAATCACACCAATGGTGAATATGACCGCACTAAGCAGTATATAATGATTTAGAGGTACGCCCTGAATTGCCTGAGTTACGTTTTCCATTATACCTGTTTAATATCTTTTTTTGCTAAAAGAACCGCTCCCACCATCGCAGTAAGCAGCAGGATTGAAGAAATCTCAAAGGGCAGAAGAAACTTGCTAAACAGTACTTTCCCCAGATTCTTAACGAGACCAAGTCCTTCTGATTTTAGGATTAGAGGATCCGACAAATGAAGGGCTTTAGCTGATCCTACCAGTGTAATTACCAGGCACATCCCCGCAATGACCCCGGCCATTCTCACCAATTTCGGTTTGGTTAGGGTTTTATCATCATTGAGGTTGAGTAGCATGAGCACAAAAAGGAACAAGACCATAATAGCCCCCATGTAAACGATGAAATTTACAATTGCCAGAAATTGTGCATTGAGTAAAATATAGTGAATGGTGAAGGTAAAGAATGTGACTATAAGGTATAGCACACTGTGTACGGGATTCCTGGCAAAGATCACCAGAAGGGCGAAAAATACAGACAGGAAAGCAATCAAATAAAAAAGAGAGATACTCATTTAATATGTCTTTAAATCTTTACTCCATTTGGGGGGCAAAGGTATAATTTTCGTCGGAATATTTTCCGGCTGCTTATTGTTCTTTAATTCCTCTTGCCAACACTTATCCATCAATGAGAATCCTTGGTTTTTTGTTCCATGGGATCTTCAACTAGTTTATCTTTCCCGTAAATGAAGTCCTTCCTCAGATAATCGGATGGAACGATCGGTCCGTCCAGATAAATCGCTTCCTTCGGACAGGCTTCTTCACACAAACCGCAGAAAATACAGCGTAACATGTTTATCTCATAAACCGCTGCATATTTTTCTTCTCTATACAGATGCTCTTCTCCTTTTTGTCTTTCAGCTGCAATCATAGTAATTGCTTCTGCCGGGCAGGATAATGCGCACAGACCACAGGCGGTACATCGCTCGCGCCCTTGTTCATCACGCTTCAAGGAATGCATTCCCCGCCAGTTCTCTGAAAATTCTCGTTCAACCTCAGGATAGAAAATAGTCTCCTTCTTTTTGAACATATGCATAAAAGTTATAGCCATTCCCTTAAGAATTACCGGGAGATACATTCGCTCCCAAAAATTCATTGGTTTCTGCTCCAGAACTTTTTTTCTATTACTTAATGATTCCATAGACCCTAATCCTCTCTCTACAGAGTTTAAATTGTACATCACCCAGAGCTGCGCTGCAGTGACTAAAGTTTATCAAAAATCGTAATCACGATTCCTGTAATTGCGATATTAAAGAGAGCAAGAGGAATTAAGACCCTCCAGCCCAAGTTCATCAGTTGATCGTAGCGGAAACGGGGAACCGTCCACCTGACCCACATAAAAAAGAAAATAAAAATAAATATCTTAAGTAGAAGTACGCCAACACCTATCAATGGCCCGATCAGCGGACCGGTCATTTCATTCACCCAGTCCATTCCGGGATAATTATAAGCACCGAAATACAGGGTAGACATTATTGCAGAAGCCACGAACATATTCAGGTATTCCGCAAACATGAACGCTCCCATCTTAAATCCAGAATATTCCGTATGATATCCGCCTACTAATTCAGTTTCACACTCGGGAAGATCAAAAGGCGTACGATTCGTCTCTGCGAATGAACAGACAAGGAATATTAAAAAGCCTAGCGGCTGATAAATTATATTCCAGTTCGCTCCATGCTGCTGTTCTGCAATTTCTTTCAGGCTGAGCGTATTGGTAGCCATTAACAAAGCGATCAGGGCCAGGCCCATCGGTATTTCATAACTAATACTCTGCGACGCTGCTCTTACCGCTCCCATCAGTGAGAACTTGTTATTTGAAGCCCAGCCACCAATCATCAGTCCGTATACTCCTAGCGCAACTACCCCGAAAACATACAATATACCAACATTAAAGTCGGCCACCTGCAAATTTACGGTATGCCCGGCAATGATAATCTTATCACCCCAGGGGATCACTGCGCTCCCTATCAGCGAAGTAAATAAAGCTAAAGAGGGACCCAGAATAAAAAGTGCTTTAGAGGATTCCGTGGGTATAATCTCTTCCTTAAAGAACATCTTTAATCCGTCGGCAAGCGGCTGAAACATACCACCCGGCCCTGCTCTATTCGGACCTACCCTATCCTGAAGGTAGCCGGCTATCTTCCTTTCAGCGAGCGTGGAATAAGCGGCAACAGTAAGGCTCACCAGGAATATGACGGTGATAAAAATAAACTTCTCTACTATAAATGCTAATTCCATCAGATTTTTGTTGCTCTGTCAAACTCAATTTTGTTGGCCTCTATTAGGAGCGGATCTTTTTGAATGACCGGTATAGGCGTAATCTCATAATGATTTGAAGAAATAACAGAATGAGGAGAAATCTTTCGCGGACCTTCTATCACCCAGTCACTGGTGTCTTTGGTTTCAAACCTACAGGTATTACAGATAAACTCCGCAACTTCACCAAACTCATCTTTACGCCCGGTGACCCGCAATACTTCATTACCCTTATACCAGAGGGTAACTCTGCCCGAACAGGCCGGACAATCGCGATGAGCATCTACCGGTTTTGTGAACCATACCCTGTTTTTAAAACGAAAGGTCTTATCCGTCAAGGCTCCCACCGGACATACATCGATCATATTTCCTGAAAAGTCATTATCAACGGCTTTCTGGATATACGTTGAGATCTCAGACGCATCGCCGCGGGAGAGCACACCATGAATCCTGTGATCGGTGATCTGATCGGCCACATATACGCATCTGTAGCATAATATACAGCGGTTCATGTGCAGCTGAATAGTATCGCCTATATCAATCCGTTCAAACGTACGGCGCTCAAATTCATAACGTGTATCTGCAACACCATGCTCATAAGAAAGATCCTGCAAATGGCATTCTCCAGCCTGATCACATACAGGACAATCCAGCGGGTGGTTGATCAGTAGAAATTCAACAACTCCCTTCCGGGCTTCAAGAACCTCAGGAGAAGTGATATTCTGAACTTCCATACCATCCATGACCCCGGTACGGCAGGATGCAACCAGCTTCGGCATAGGGCGAGGGTCTTTTTCAGATCCTTTACTTACTTTTACCAGACAGGTACGGCATTTTCCGCCGCTTCCCTCCAACGTGGAGTAATAACACATCGCAGGCGGTACAATATCGCCCCCGATCTGACGCGCTGCATTGAGTATAGTCGTACCGCTATCTACTTCGACCGTTATACCATCTATCGTAACTTTAACTTTTTCACTCATTGTTAAAGGTTATATCGTTTATAAAATTCACGGATGGACTCAGCTCTTAGGCTGCCCATCGCTTATTAGCTCTGGCTGCGGTAAGGGATCGGCATAACCCGCTAATCCGTAATTCCGGGTCACCGCTTCCTTTGCATTTGTAACATGCCATTCAAATTCATCCCTAAAGTGTCGGATGGCACTAGCCACCGGCCAGGCTGCTGCATCTCCAAGCGGACATATGGTATTCCCTTCAATGTTCCCGGCAACATTAACAAGTAAATCCATATCACTTATCTTACCGTGTCCGTTTTCAAGACGATGCAATACTTTTTCTAACCATCCTGTTCCCTCCCGACATGGTGAACACTGCCCGCAGCTTTCGTGAT
>CAZFQV010000036.1:7084-12660 GCA_964521175.1 uncultured Sphingobacterium sp. | reverse complement strand
GCTGAGATTGATTATTTAGCCAGATCAGGGAAGACAAAAGATCGGAAAGGTATACCAGGCTCAATTGAACATCCAGAGCTCTATCGGTCGCTCAAATTCTGGAGAGATGCGCTGGCAAATGAAAAGTCCGTACCGGTCTATATGGTGCTGTCTCAGAAATCGATGCTTGAACTGATCAGCAAGTTACCCTCAACAACGACTGAACTTCAAGCCATAAAAGGTATCGGTAAAATTAAGTTGCGGCAATACGGCCATGAAATACTCGATATTATTAGCTCATACTGCTCTGAAGGGGGTATCGACAGACCTGCTCAAGACACTATCCTCGAAGAGAAAAAAACCAAAATAGATACCAAAAGGATTTCCCTGGATCTATTTAAAGGTGGCAAAACAATAACCGATATTGCATCGGACCGTGGATTGAGTGTATCAACCATTGAAAGTCACCTGGCGTACTACATCAATACCGGGGAGATATCCATTTTTGATCTTGTACCTAAAATTAAGGTCGCAAAGATCATGGCGTACATTCTACAACATCCCGATGCAAAGCTCGGCGAGACGAAATCCGGACTTGGCGATGATTTCTCATTCAGCGAAATAAAGGCTGTTATCCACCATATCGCGTTCATCCACTCGGTGAAGAACGAGGAGCCGACTGAACTTAGTTAGCTACCCAGATATTATTCGCCGAATTGGAGTCGGGCAGAACCTTCTCAGGATCAATTACCACACTTCGAATTTCTTCTTTTGAGGGATAAAGGAAAGTAAAACGCTGGTTACGCGACCATACTTCGGCCGGCAGCTTGACTATTTCCACTTTTCTGCTTTTTGTTTCTATCCGCAAAATGCTGGGCATAGCCATTTTTTCTAAATTATCGATCGTGATTAAGGCACCCTTTTGGGGATCGTTTTTCACATAAGAGACATCAAAAACGGCCTGATCTAATTGCCAGTTGTTCAGAAACCAGCCCCGCCAGAACCAACTCAGGCTTTCGCCTGAAACATTTTCCATGGTTCGAAAAAAATCATCAGGAACGGGGTGCTTATAAGCCCAGCGTTCCATGTAGGTTTTAAATGCGCGGTCAAAACGCTCCACGCCCAGAATTTGCTCTCGCAGTAGTGTTAAACCTGCCGCCGGCTTGTAGTATGCGAGATACCCAATACTGGATTCTTTCATATTATCTGCGCTGGTCACCACGCTCTCGAGGGCTGGATTGGTCAATAGTTTTCCATATTGATGCCAGTCGGTCGGCTGGGGTGCATATTCGCCATGGTTAAAATCCTGAGTTGCGAGCGAGTTCAAAAACATGTTGAATCCTTCATCCATCCAGGCGTGTTCCCGCTCATTTGAGCCCACAATCATCGGAAACCAGGTATGGCCGAACTCATGATCGGTAACATTCCATAGTCGATCGGCTTTTGAAGCGGCACTACAGAACACAATCCCGGGATACTCCATTCCTCCTGCTATGGATGCCACATTCGTCGCAGTAGCATAAGGATACTCCATCCATTTTTTGGAGTTAAACTCATTTGAAGCCTTGCTATATTCGGTAGAACGACCCCAGCCCTCGCGTCCCGCACTTTCAACAGGATAAGCGGAGATGGCCATGGCCTGCCTGCCGCTGGGAAGATTCATCTTTGCTGCATCCAATATAAAGGCTGCGGACGATGCCCAGGCAAAATCACGTGCATTCTTCAGGCTAAACTTCCAAGTCAGCTCCTGCTTGCCACTGGGTCTGGACGCCGGATCTGTCACCTCGTCTGCGGCACGTATCATGACAGTTTCATCACTCTTAGCTGCCGCCTTCCAACGTTCTAGCTGTGTCGCTGTATACACCTCCTTAACATTTAATAGCTCTCCGGAACTGACGACTATATGGCTGGAAGGCACCGTAATATCAATATCGAAATCACCATATTCCAGGTAAAATTCACTAGGACCCAAATAGGGAAGCGTATTCCAGCCTTTTATATCATCATACACACACATACGCGGATAAAACTGAGCTATGGTAAAGACTTTCCCGTTTTTGGTATTCAAGATGCCCATCCTATCGCCGCCATACTGCGGTGATACAAATGAATATTCTATTTTCAACTGTAGTTTACCACCTTTTGGAGCCAGTTGCGAAGGCAGATAGACCTGCATTCGGGTATCCTCAATATAATACTCAGGATCCGTCTCCGTGATTTTTCCATTGCGGCTCTCAAGTATTTTCACCGATAGGATCTTATACCCCCCATCAAATTCCTGGCCCCTGGCACTCCCCCGGGTGCCTGTAGAAGGCATCACAGCATGACCGCGCGAATCGTCTTTAAAGAGGTTCTGATCCAGCTGCATCCAGATAAAAGACAATTTATCCGGACTGTTATTAGTATAAGTCAGGATCTCAGTTCCCGAAATTTCATTTTCCTGCTCATTCAGCCTCACCGACAATTTATAGTCGGCACGATTCTGCCAGTATTGGGGTCCGGGTTGTCCGCTTGCCGATCTTATTTCATTACCATTCTTTGTATAAAAACCGGGGCCAAAGGTGTCATGATAATTATAATTGCTAACTGGCTGAGCCGGAACAGCTGCCCCTGTTTGCTGAGAGAATACGTCTGAGAAATTAAAAAGTAAAAACCATGCAACTGTGAAAATTTTTATTCCACCCATCTTAAAAATAATTAAATAAGAAATAAATTTACTCAAGGGTCATTTCAGACCAAAAAACTTTTGGTAAGCTTCTTCATCAAAGCCGAGGATAATTTCTGCGTCCCTCTCGACTATCGGTCTTTTAATTACGCTGGTCTTTTCCTGCATAAGGCTGAAAGCCTCCGTACTGGAGACGATCAACTGTTGCTCTTTCTCCAACTGCCTCCAGGTCATACCTCTTCGGTTTAACAAAGCTTCCCAGCCGACCTTGGAAGCCCAGCTCTCCAACCTGGCTTCACTGATGCCTAGCTTTTTAAAGTCGTGAAACTCATAATCAATATGATGTTCCTTCAGCCAGTCGAGTGCTTTCTTCACCGTATTGCAATTCTTAATTCCATACACCTTCATGCCGCAAATATAAAGATTACTGGGGAGTAGCCGAACTTCCTGAAGCAACATCATCGTTGTTGATCCCTCTCCTGTTTTTCTTGATGGCTTCCTTCAGTTTACCGAAACGATAATTTACACTAACCGCAAATGACCGGAAATAACTTTGAGAACTGCTCGATTGAATAAAATTCCCTCCATTGGTTTCACTGATAAAATTTCTGAACTTACTGAAAGGATTGTTACTTGAAGCCGAAAATGATAATTTATCTTTAATGATATCCTTATTTACGCTTACTCCGAAAAACGTGTAGGAATTTCCCTGCCCCTGGAGCATCACATACGGTGTGCTATATGAGAAATTGGCATTAACACGAAGCCCTTTTTCAAAACGATATCCTGTCGATCCGTAGAAATAACCTCTCATCCCTTCATTTTTAGCCAGGTTGCCATTTATCATACCTTCGATGAACACATAATTCAGGTTACCGCTGATATTAAAATTCCATTTGCTGGTAATGGGGTAATTTACATTAAAATTACTCCCGATAGAGCGATCCTTGCCTATATTTTCAAAAGTACTCCTCGTGATATTCGTTTCAGGATCAAATATCGCGATCTGCTGCATTGTATTGTTTGAGAACGAATAATTCAGTCCCATGTTAATTGAGCCCTTTTTAAACCGGCTGTAGTTCAGCTGAAAATTATTGGAAAGTACCGGCCGCAGGTCAGGGTTACCTGAATACTCAAAATTCGGATTCGACCTGTTCACAAAAGGATTCAGGTTCCAGATACCCGGCCGCTGTATCCTCTGGGTATACCCGAGATTAAGACTGCTCATATTCTTAAATTTCCTGTTCACTGAAACCGAGGGAATAAGATTAAAATAATTCTGATCGATCTGGGATGATGTGGATACAAAATCTGCATCAATGATGGTTTGCTCTAATCTTAGCCCGGCTTTAAAACCCCAGTCCTTCAGGTTATACTGATAGGAATTATAGACCCCCCAGATGGTCTGGTCGTTGCTGAACTTGTTTGAACGGGATGGATCAATATCAAACTCTCCGGTTCCGGAATTAAAGGAGCTGTATTGGAAGTCGCTCCGGTTATTTCTCATAATACCTTTTATACCGCCTTCGATAGTGAATTTTTTCCAGGGATGTATGTAGTCTGCCTGCATGGTCTGCTCTGAAGACCGGCCCTCATTCATTTGCCGGAAATCAGGGACATCATAATTAACCCTCTCCGAAGCGGTCAGGTTATTTTCCTGGCCATCCCCATAGGTATAATACCGGTAAGAAAAAGTAAGGAATCTGTTTTTATTGCTTTTAAAGCCTAACTGGTAATTTAAAGAACCGTCCCAGCCATCCCGGCTGTTTTCACCGATGTTTATCAGATCATAGGCCTGCATAACGCCGGCTGTGCCGGTCAGAAGCGACCGCGATATAGAGTTATTGGAGTATGTCCCGTTATTAAACCCGAACTGCCCTGAAATGAGGTTCAGGCTGTCTATTTCAAAACTGAGTTCTGTGCCAAGGTAGGCATTATTACTCTCAAACTCCCGTGAGTCATTCTGGATCAGGTGAGTCGGATTATTACCCAGCGTAGTCCGGTTATTCAAATTCGTAGTGGATGGAGAGCTGTAAAGATTGGCTCCCCCATACCCGGATGCCCCAAATTTCCCTTGCTTGAAGGTAAAGGAACCTCCCCCTCCGGGGCCTCCGACAGGAAAACGCTGGTTAAAGTTGATACTTCCGTTATACCCGTTATCAACCTTTTTATTGGTGACAATATTAATTATGCCGGCGAGGCCCTCGCTGTCATATTTGGAAGGAGGATTAGTTATTACTTCAATATTCTGAATGCTGGAAGCCGGCATGCTGCGGAGGATATCCTTCGGATTTTTATCGACCATCCCTGAAGGTTTACCATTAATCAGTATTTTATAATTTCCGCTTCCTTTAAGCTGAATATTATCTTCCGCATCCAGTGAGAGTAAAGGCACCTTACGCATCATTTCAAGCACACTGTTAATTTTACTTTCAGGATCTGCCTGGAGGTCGTAGGTTATCTTATCTATATCCTGCCGGATAAGGGGACGGTCGGCAGTTACGACAACTTCGCTTAAGTTTGTACTTGAAGCGCTGATCATGATCGTCCCGAGATCTTTATTTCCGTCCAGCTCAACAGGGATATTTTTTTGCCTGTATCCCACTGCCACTATCACGATAGAATATTTACCCGGCTCAATGGAGGAAAATATAAAGCTCCCGTCTGCAGTGGTGAGCGCAGATTTAACAGATACATTTTTGTCTGTCTTTAATCCAACCGTGATATAATCGAGCGGGTCCCTTGATACTGAATCAGTAACGACACCTTTAATGTCAAATAAATGTCGGGAAATCGTTTGAGCTTTGGCCGTGAAGGTGAGACAGATCAGGGCTGACATAATATATTTCATAATGGTTTTTTCAGATAGGACTATGATCAGTTTAAAAAGTTTCATTTATAGCGTTAAAGTTGCACTATAATTCCTAAACCA
>CAZFQV010000036.1:0-6984 GCA_964521175.1 uncultured Sphingobacterium sp. | reverse complement strand
TCAGTTTAAAAAGTTTCATTTATAGCGTTAAAGTTGCACTATAATTCCTAAACCAGTTGTTAAATACTGTTAATGTATGTTAAATACTACCCTAGTCACAAACCCGCCAGGAATAAGGATGTCACTTTCGAAAACTCGCTGAGACAACGTTATCAAAAAGGCAGCTTAAGGATTGTTGAGTGGAAATTGAGCGATGGAAGCAGATGTAATCGAGGATAGTGAACACGTATGGGTAAACGTCACCACCCTGTTTTACTTATTATACCGGGTCATCGTTAATTCTGTTCCCACCGTAATGAAACTTTTGATCATCTCAATCGCCCGGTCAATTAGTGCAGGCAGCTCAGGTTGTTCGTCATCATCAAAACCGCTTAGCACGTAATCTACCTGGCGGCCGCGCGGGAAATGATTCCCGACGCCAAAGCGGAGCCGCGCATAATTCGGATGTCCGAGGGCCATTTCAATACTTTTCAGCCCGTTATGCCCCCCCGCGCTGCCTTTGGGCTTCAGCCTGATGGTTCCTAAAGGCAATGCTATCTCATCTACCAGGATCAGCACATTTTCAACAGTCACCCCAAGCGTTTGCATCCAGTAATGAAGAGCTTTTCCACTTAAATTCATATAGGTTGTCGGTTTTATTAGATATATCTTTCGCCCTTTGTATGAGAACTCGGTGTAATAAGCAAGTCTCATATTGAAAAACGGAACACGTTCCTGTTTGGCTAACTCATCAGCTATCATAAATCCGATGTTATGACGGGTATCCGCATATTCGGGTCCTATATTCCCTAAACCTATAATAAGATATTTCATGCTCTGCAAATATGGGGAAATTATAAAATTCAGCCTGCATAAAAAAAGCAGCACAGAATTTCTGCACTGCCTTTTACTTGATGAGTTTCGATTCTTATTTCTTCGCTTCGGTCTCTGCTTGCTTTAGAGCACGCGACATCGTTACAGAAACAATAGTATCTTCAGGATTGTTGATTATTTTAAAGTTATCGAACTTCAATTCACCCACTCCTACAGATTTACCTACTTCAAGGCTTCCTATACTAACTTCAACATACTGAGGCATGTCTTGGGGTAAGGCCTTTACCCGCAGTTTACGCAGTTTCTGAATTAGCTTACCCCCGATTTTCACACCCGGTGAGGTTCCTGTTAATTTTACCGGGATCTGCATGACCACTGGCTTTTTACTGTCCAGTTCCAGGAAGTCGACATGGAGAGGCAGATCAGTTAATGGATGAAAATGAACATCCTGAACGATCGCTTGTGCTTTGACGTCGCCAACCGAAAGGTCAACAAATGAAACTTCCGGTGTATACACCAGTCCTCTCAAATCAGATGCAGACACAGAAAAGTGGATTTGTTTTTTTCCACCATAAAGTACTGCCGGCACCTTGCCTTCATAACGCAGTTCTTTAGCGTCTCTTTTCCCTACGTTCTCTCTTGGAGAACCGCTAATAGCAATTGATTTCATTGTTTATTGATTAATTTATTGTGTAATCTCTTATTGAACAATGGCCTTATTAATCTATTTTAAAAAGTTCACTGATCGAACCATGTTCATTTACATTGGCAATAGCCCGACTGAAAAGGTCGGCTGTTGACAATACTTTAATTTTCGGGCTTTGTCTTTCAGTGACGATCGTATTCGTTACGATCAACTCGGTCAAGACTGAATTTTCTATCGTTTCGTAAGCATTACCCGACAGCACAGGATGGGTACATACGGCTCTTACGCTGTTTGCCCCATTTTCCATAATCAGTTCGGCGGCTTTGGCCAGCGTTCTCGCGGTGTCACAAATATCATCAATCAATACGACATCTCTTCCGGAGACATCCCCGATAATAGACATCGATTCGATTTCATTGGCACGCTTGCGTTGTTTATCACAAATGATCACTTCTGCATTGAAATATTTAGCAAAAGTTCGCGCCCGATATGATCCGCCCATATCGGGTGAAGCAATAGTAAGGTCTGGAAGGTCTAATGCCTTTATATGTGGCACAAAAATCACCGACGCGTCTAAATGATCAACCGGGATATCAAAAAAAGCTTGTATCTGAGCTGCATGGAAATCCATCGTCATGATCCGGTGTGCACCTGCCGCAGTAATCAGATTGGCCATCAGTTTTGCTCCTATGGCAACTCTCGGCTTGTCCTTCCTGTCTTGTCTCGCAAATCCGAAATAAGGTACCACAACGGTGATATAATGAGCGGAGGCTCTCTTCGCCGCATCGATCATTAATAACAGCTCTACCAGGTTATCGTTAGGCTGGTTGGTAGATTGGATCAAGAAAACGTCACAACCACGGACAGTTTCATTGAAATGAGGTTGAAACTCACCATCGCTAAACCTAGAGAGAGTGATGTCTCCTAAACCTTTACCGTACGCTTCGGCTATCTTTGTCGCCAAGTCGGCTGTGCCTGAACCGGCGAATAACTTAATGGGATTAAATGATAGAGGCATTAGTTTTCGGATATCGAAATTATTATTCCGGATTAAAACGAATATTCAATATTGTGGGGTATGTAAGCAACCCTTAACCTTCTAATTCCGAAACTCGAAATTTTTACAGTTGCCCGACCAGGATTCGAACCTAGACAAACTGCACCAAAAACAGTCGTACTACCATTATACTATCGGGCAATCAAAATCAAAAAGAAGCTCCTTTTGAAATGGATTGCAAATATAGTGGGATATAGTATACAGTGCAAATGAAAATTAACTTTTTACGTTTACCCCTTTCATAGTACCTGGATTCCGCTTCGCCTTGTTAATTAAGTGTTAAAGGGCATCTTGTTTTACCTTGAATAATAATAATTCACTATTTTCGGCAACAATATTCTGAACTTTAATTTATGAATTACAATAGAACGAACAATTTACTAGGGTGGCTAAGTTTCCTGATTGCACTAATTACTTATACTTTGACCCTGGAGCCTAGCGTTAGCTTCTGGGATTCGGGAGAGTTTATTGCTTCGACTTATAAATTACAGGTAGTACATCAGCCAGGGGCACCACTCTACCTGATGATCAGTAAAATATTTTCACTTGTTGCCGGCGATGATACCAGCCGAGTGGCATTTTGGGTGAATATGGGTTCTGCGCTGGCAAGTGCGGCTACTATTCTCTTCTTGTTCTGGACCATTACTGCTTTAGCAAAAAAGGTAACGGGGAAAATAGCGGCGCAACTTACGTCTGCCGAACTGATGGCCATTATGGGATCCGGTCTTACAGGTGCTCTCGCCTACACCTTTTCAGATACTTTTTGGTTTTCTGCTGTGGAGGCTGAAGTCTATGCTCTCTCCTCACTATGTACGGCGGTTGTATTTTGGGCAATACTCAAGTGGGATCAACATGCAGATGAGCCTTATGCAGATCGCTGGCTGATTTTTATCGCTTATATTATGGGACTCTCTATCGGGGTTCACTTGCTGAACCTCCTGGCCATTCCGGCTATAGCCCTGGTGTATTATTTCAGGAGATCAAGAACAAGGACTTCATCAGGAACGCTTCTCAGCCTGCTTGCAGGAATGATCATTCTCGCATTTATCCAATATGGAATTGTTCAGTATACCATAAAGTTTGCTGCATATTCAGATTTGTTTTTTGTCAATACCCTTGGTCTGGGATTTGGCACCGGCGTGAGTTTTTTCATTCTTCTTATCGTCACTTGTTTAACTTCCGGGATAATATATTCTATTTATAACCGCAAACTTTACCTCGTTATCGCAGTAAGCTCTTTTGTTGCTTTAATGGCCGTAGGCGGCGGCCTGTCCGGGCTGGTAGTAGCAGCGCTAATTCTGGCCGGACTAGAGTACTTCCTTAAGATTCGTGAGAAAAGAAGGGTGCTTAACCTGGCCCTGATTTCAGTAGTATTCATTTTATTTGGTTATGGGTCTTTCGCCATGATTGTCATCAGAGCGAAGGCAAATCCTACGCTTAACAACACGGATCCTGATAATGCATTTTCTTTATTGAGCTACGTCAATCGTCAGCAATATGGCGACAGACCATTATTATATGGCCAGTATTTCGATTCCAAGCCGATAGATAGCAAAAAAGGCGATGTGATCTATCGTAAGGGGAAAGAAAAATACGAGCAAGCCGGCCAGCAGTATGAAAGAGTTTATGATAGAAATACACTGCTGCCCAGAATGTACAGTGACGATCCGCAACATGTATCGTTCTACCGCGACTGGATGGGTATGAGCGACAGCGCATCCCCAAACTTTATTGATAATATCGGTTTCCTTATTAGCTATCAAACCGGATTTATGTACGCCCGCTACTTTGCATGGAACTTTATAGGCAGACAGAATGATGAACAAGGCCATGGAAATTATGTACAGGGTAACTGGCTGTCGGGAGTAAAATTTATTGATAACCTCTTACTCGGTGGACAATACGATCTGCCTGAGAGTCAGCTTAGAAACAATGCTTATAACCGCTTTTATTTCCTTCCATTTATCTTGGGGGTGATTGGCGCATTTTGGCATTTCAAACGGGATCAGAAAAACGCCGGTATAGTCGGACTTCTGTTTTTCTTTACAGGGGTGGCTATTGTATTATATCTGAATCAGAATCCCCTGCAACCCAGAGAGCGTGATTATGCTTATGCGGGATCTTTCTACGCTTTTGCGATATGGATAGGTTTAGGCGTTGCCGCCATAGCTGAATATTTCCGATCCAGACTTAAAGCACCGAATGCTGCAGTGCTGGCCACAGTCATTGGTTTGCTGGCAGCCCCTATTGTAATGGCAAAAGATGGATGGAATGATCATAACCGTTCTACAAAATTCACCGCACGTGACATGGCCGCTGATTATTTACAGTCATGCGCGCCGAATGCCATCCTGTTTACTTATGGTGACAACGACACCTATCCGCTCTGGTATGTACAGGAAGTAGAAAACATCCGGCCGGATGTGCGAGTAGTTAACCTGAGCCTGCTGGGCACCGACTGGTATATCCGGCAGATGAAGAAAAAAGTAAACGAAGCGGATGCACTGCCGATCACGATGTCGGATGATAAATTTGTGCAGGGAGTGCGCGATGTAATGGGATATCAGGATTATCAAATCCAGGATCCTGTAGAGCTTGGAAAGCTATTCGAGATTCTTACCTCAGAAAGCGAAGCCGACAAGGTTACCTATCAGGATGGCTCAAGAGAAAACTTCCTGCCCACCAAGAAATTCAAAATTACTATCGATCCTCAACAGCTAATCAGTACTAAAACGATCGGTGAGAATCAAGTCGACCAACTGGCTAAAGAAATGGTATGGAATTACAACAAAAACTATGTGACCAAGACTGAATTGGCGATGCTCGATATCCTGTCACATAACAACTGGAAGCGCCCCATCTATTTTGCAATTACCGTTCCCTCAGATAATTTCATGGGGCTGGACAATTACCTTTATAATGAAGGGTTTGCCTATCGCTTACTGCCGCTCAAGCCGATAGAGATCGATTCTGCCTCCCAGGATAAACAAGAATTGACCAATACCGATGTGATGTACAATAACATGATGACCAAATTCAAATGGGGCAACATGAAAAATGCATCTTATCTCGATCCGGAATCGTTGCGCATGAGTTTTACGATCATTAACCATTTTAATATCCTGGCGGAGAACCTCTACAAGGAAGGCAGGACCGATGAAGCCCGGCAAGCGCTTCTGAAATGTATAGAGGTGGTGCCAGATCAGAATTATTCATTAAACTTCACAATCAGGAAGTATTATATGGCCGACTTGCTTTATAAGGTAAAAGAAACAACGAAAGCCAATGAACTAATTTTAAATACAGCCGATTATATTGAGGACCAGCTTAAGTATCTTTCCGCTATAGCGAAGACTAAGGAAAATTTGAACTCCCGTGATCTCCAGCTCGGCTTATATGTTATAGGCGAGATGATTAAGCTCACCGAACAAAATGGACAGACTGATCTGAATAGGAAATTGAATACAATGGCCAAGGCGCTTGACAGCAGGTTTATCGGATTGATGCAGTAAAATAAATGGATGCAGTAAAATAAACTGGAGCGTCGAAGCCTATTCTACGAATTCGCCCATCGCACAGAATTTCTCTATGCGCTCGTTGATGACTTCGTCAATATTACGGTTTTTCAGGCTTTTCAGATCCGCAATAATACGCTCGCGAATAGCCTCTGCCATCTGCTCCGGATTATGATGAGCGCCACCAAGCGGCTCGGCAATGATTCCGTCGATTAATTTATTATTGTACATGTCTTGGGCCGTGAGCTTAAGACAATCCGCCGCCCGTTCCTTAAAATCCCAGCTACGCCACAGTATAGATGAGCAGGATTCGGGAGAAATAACAGAATACCAGGTGTGCTCGAGCATATAAACCCGGTCGCCAATACCAATGCCCAGCGCCCCGCCTGATGCACCCTCTCCAACCACAAAACACAGAATCGGAACTTTCAATACCGACATCTCAAATAGATTCCTGGCAATTGCCTCACCTTGCCCTCTCTCCTCTGCCTCCAGTCCCGGAAAGGCACCGGGAGTATCAATAAATGTAACCACCGGCTTATTGAATTTCTCGGCAAGTTTCATCAGCCTTAAAGCCTTACGATAACCTTCAGGATTGGCCATCCCAAAATTCCGATATTGACGCATTTTAGTATTCACTCCTTTTTGATGCCCTATCAGCATCACTGTTTCTCCTCCGATAGTGGCGAATCCCCCTACAATTGCCTTATCGTCCTTCACCGTACGGTCGCCATGCATTTCAATAAAATCATCGCTGATCATTTCTACATATGAAAGCGTGTATGGGCGCTCTGGATGTCGGGAAATCTGAACTTTCTGCCAACCGTTGAGATTCGAATATATCTGTTGTCTGGTAGCTTCAATTCTGGTTTCGAGTTCAGAGAGAGTAGCTGACATGTCTACCTTGGTCTTTTCCTCTACCTGCTTGACCTTGTCTATCTGCAACTGAAGAT
>CAZFQV010000035.1:10689-12700 GCA_964521175.1 uncultured Sphingobacterium sp. | reverse complement strand
GCCGGATGCACAGACTTTATTGATCGTGGTTGAAGGAATATCAGGTAAACCGGCAAACCGGACAGCCTGGGTGGCGGGCGCCTGACCCAGGTTCGCAGATAATACATTTCCCATGAAAACTTCCTGTACCTGCCCCGGATCAATGCCGGCACGCTCAACAGCGTCTTTAATAGCAATGGCACCCAGCTGGGTAGCAGAAACCGGGGAAAGAGTGCCTCCAAAGCTTCCTATAGGAGTTCTTACAGTGGATATGATATAGACTTCGTTCATTTCAGGATATTTAAATTAAGCGGTAATCTACTGAATTATGCTATTATAAATAACGTGTCACTGGATATTTTGTTACAGCAAAGGGACTGGATGCAGCTGAAGATCATTGCACATCTTTCCGTGAAATTCCGTTAAATCCGATTACAGAGTCGGGCAGGCTTTTTAAATCTATAATTTCATGACTCTGCGGGGTATAGGTGGTATAGCCAAACTTTTCCGCATTCTTCATGGGAACATCAATAATCGTATATGATTTCTGAGCCGGGGCATCGTTTCCGATAAGCTTCCTCGGGCCATCGCCGATGCATCCCATATTAAGAAAACGGATGCCCTCTTTCTGGGCAGGATAGTAAGCGTGCTGATGACCGCTGATATATAGATCTATCCCCTTATCCTTAAAAAAGTTAAGCGCTGCTGAAGGATCCGAGTTGACTTCTCCCGGCTTATTTTTGCTGTCAACAATCGCATAAAGAGGCAAATGGCCAATTAAAACACGTAAGCGGGCTTTTCTGGCAAGCTTATTACTGAGTTGTGCCTGCATCCACTGATACACTTCCGGCTTTATTTCAGCGCCTGCCGCATCCCAGCTTATAAAGAATACATCGTTCTTCATATAGCTGTAGTAAAAAGGATAATGGCTGGAATCAACAAAGGCAAGACCGGTGGCGTTCACATTTTCTTTCCAGAACCGTTCAGACAGCTTCCTGTCTGTTTTGTACGATGGCGAAGCGTCATGATTTCCTACCGTAAAACCAAATGGGATTTTGAGATTACTGATGGGATCAAGAACGGTTGTTTTAAAGCCTGACCACATCGCTTCTATGTTCTGTTCACTCAGCGTCGCTTTTTGTCCGGCAACCATATCCCCCGCACATAAAATAATATCAGGTTTTATTTCCGGGATGCGCTCAATGACAGCTTTAACATCATCACTGTAAGTTGTTGAACCATAGCTTGAATTTAGGTCACTAATGACCATTATTCTCAGTGTGTTATTATTGGCTTTGTTTTTTACTTCACCCTCCTTCCCCCGAGTAAAGTGTTGGGAAGAAGTGTCAGTTTTAAATGAGCTTATTGATGCCAGGATTAAGGTGGCAAAAAAGTAAAATGTGATTTTTAACTTCATGAGGCTGGTAAGTACATTATCAAAACTAATTAAAAATTCCCTGCTCCAGTTCCGGATTAAGAATAATATTTTGGTATTTTCACCCTCTTAATCTTAAGTAAATAAGCAAAAGATACGGTTATTGTCTTGGTCTTAAACCTAAACTTTAGGCCCACTTCGATACTCTTAACCTGATTCCAATGATCCTCGACACCTACCATATCCTTATTGCATTATGTCTGGTTACGATCATTTCATACCTATTTAACATTCTTTCGGAGCGTTTAAAGGTACCGTCTGTGATTCTACTTATTGGCTGCGGCATAATTTTACAGAAAGTTTCTGATTATAACGAGATGCAGGTTGTGGTGCCCAGAACCATTCTCGAGCTCCTCGGCGTAATCGGCCTTATTTTGATCGTCCTGGAAGGAGCGCTCGACCTAAAAATCACACCGGATAAGAGAAAACTAATTACGCGATCGTTTCTTGCTGCAGTATCGGTATTATTTATCACCACTATAGCGATTGGGGATATTCTTAATTTTGCTTTTGATATTCCCTTTGTGCAGGCCTTACCGTATGCGGTTGCCATGGGAGTGATCAGTAGTTCTATCGCTATCCCCAGCGTCAATAATC
>CAZFQV010000035.1:0-10679 GCA_964521175.1 uncultured Sphingobacterium sp. | reverse complement strand
ATTCTTGATTTAAACATAAACACTCCTTAAATATATTTTTTAAACTTCTGACATCCGTTGTGGCAGGCTTTCTATCTGAGTGTCCCTAGAACAGATTGATCTCTGTTCAGATAAGAAAGAAATCATAACTTAGTTCTATACGGGTGGCAACACGAATGATAAAGTGAATAAATTAACACTCGATAAAAAGGAATTTATCATTTATGAGTCTACGTTTTCAGATATACTGGGCATTATGATGTTCAACTACGTGATTTCAGAAAAGCTGCTTTCCTTTGCGACCGTGAGTACTTTTTTTCTGAACCTGCTGCTAATCACCGCAATTTCTATTCTGAGCACCCTGCTACTGATGCTTCTTTTTAGATATTTAAAAGGACATATTAAAGTATTTTTGATTCTGTCTATTCTGATTCTGGTATATTCAGTGTCAAAACAAATGCATCTGCCTTCTTTATTTTTTATCCTGATCTTCGGTTTGGTCTTGAATAACGCGGAACCCTATTTGCGAGGAAGGACGAAAAAATACTTACTTCCGGAAAAGCTTCTGAGCGTCAATGCGGAATTGAAAACAATGACCGCCGAGCTGGCTTTCCTGATTAGAACCTTTTTCTTTCTTCTGTTTGGCTACAGTATCAACGTGAACCTTATTTTTGACCCACAGGTTCTGATTACCGGAAGTGTCATTATGCTGGTGATCCTGGTGATCAGGTATGTTTTTCTACGCTACATCTCCCGAATCAATATATTTCCTGAGCTATTTATCGCACCGCGGGGCCTAATCACTATTATTCTGTTTTACAGTATTCCTAAGAACTTGATAAGTGACGAGTTTAACGAAGGAGTGTTATCTTTTGTCATATTAGCCTCAGGGATCATTATGATGCTGGGCATTTTGTTCTCGGGAAAGAAATTCAGTGTTGAAGAAGAGGGCGTATAATAACCTCCCTGATAACAACATATTTCATGCCCTGATAAACTTTTTAACCGGGAGTTAAGGAGTATAGTATTATATCCTAATAATAGAATAATTCAGGCTTATTTATGGAGATTTCGGATATTTAGGTTCAAAAGCTATATAATTGAGTAGAACGAAATATGATGCGGTAATCGTGGGCTCCGGCCCGAACGGTCTTTCAGCGGCAATTGTTTTACAACAGGCCGGCATTTCCGTATTAGTACTTGAGGCAAAGGATACAGTAGGTGGGGGACTTCGTTCTGCTGAGCTGACCCTGCCTGGTTTTGTACATGATGTCTGCTCTGCCATTCATCCTCTCGCTGCCGGGTCGCCTTTTTTTAAAACTCTTCCGCTTAAAGATTATGGCTTGACATTCGTTTATCCCGAAATACCGGCAGCACATCCTTTCGATAACGGGACTGCAGCGGTGCTGAAAACCAGTGTAGAAGAAACTGCGGCCGCCATGGGTAAGGATCAGGATCTTTATAGAAGGTTGTTAAGTCCGCTCGTAAAAATCTGGCCTGACCTCTCCAGAGAGGTGCTCGCGCCGCTACATGTCCCCCGTCAACCTATTGATCTGCTGCGCTTTGGACTTCCCGCCATAACTTCTGCTGAATTTCTTTCAAGGAGATTTAAGACCAGGGAATTAAAAGGGCTTTGGGCAGGGATGGCAGCTCATTCCATGCAGCCTCTGTCTAATTTAGCTACTTCTGCCGCCGCTCTGGTGTTGCTGATTGCCGGCCATGATACAGGATGGCCTATTCCCCTCGGTGGATCTCAGAAGATAGCCGATGCCCTCCTTTCATATTTTCTCTCCTTGGGCGGGGAAGTCCGGACGGGCGAGCACGTACGTTCCATGAGGGATATCCCTGCCGCAAAAGCCACCCTGTTTGATTTGACTCCCAGACAGATCCTGGAAATAGGAAGAGAGCGTTTTTCTTCCGTATATCAATGGCAATTGCAAAGATACCGTTATGGGATGGGTGTGTTTAAGCTTGACTGGGCGCTCGAGGAGCCTATCCCCTTCACGGCAGAAGAATGCCGGAGGGCAGGGACTGTCCATTTGGGAAACACATTTGAAGAAATCGTGCACAGCGAAAAACTCTGTTCTCACGGGATACATGCCGACAAACCATACGTTATACTTGCCCAACAAAGCCTGTTCGATACGAGTCGCGCCCCGGAGGGCAAGCATACAGCCTGGGCCTATTGTCATGTTCCGCATGGGTCGGAGCTCGATATGACCGACGCAATCGAAAATCAGGTCGAGCGCTTTGCCCCCGGGTTTAAAGGTCTAATCATTGCAAAACATCAAATGAATACCCTGGATATGCAGAACTATAATCCCAATTATGTAGGTGGCGATATCAACGGTGGGACAGGCGATATTACCCAACTCTTTAGCAGACCCGCGTTAAGATGGTCACCATACCGCACTTCGGCTAAAGGGATCTATATCTGCTCCTCCTCCAGTCCGCCCGGGGGTGGTGTTCACGGAATGTGCGGATACTATTCTGCCAGACAAGTACTTACTGATATTTTTAATATAAAAACTTTACTCTAAAACCATGTCAGAGCAGAAGAAGTTCGAGATTCATGAAGATTGGGTAGCCGTAATCCTGGGCGGTTTGATTATAGCGCTTGCGCTTTGGGGCTTAAGTATACACGTTCCGGTCTTTAAATGGAGCAATGGCAGCGACTTATTTGGGAAAGTCCTTGGGCCGGCCAATCTCGGTTATATGCTACTACAATTTTTATACGTATTCGCTATTGCGATTTTTGGTTCACTACTTACCAGGCGACCGATTGGAAGTTTTATGCTCGGATTCCCGGTGGTATATACAATAACCGTATTTGCACTTATCCTGGCCGGGAATAGTCAGATGCTGGCTCTAAACCTTGAAGCCGTTATATTCAGCCTTTCCCTGGGGCTAATCATCAGCAATTTCTTTACAATGCCGCCATGGCTAAAGTCTTCTCTTTCTACTGAGCTATTTGTGAAAATAGGCCTGGTCCTATTAGGCACTGCAGTAATTTTCAGGAATCTTCTTGAAGCAGGATCCCTGGGGCTAATTCAGGCCCTGTTAGTTGTCTTGTCAGTATGGTATTTTGCTTTTTGGGTATGTAGGAAACTAAAAATTGATGACGAGCTGACCATGATGATATCCAGCGCAGTATCGATCTGTGGGGTGTCGGCGGCTATTGCAACCTCGGGCGCCATAAAGGGCGACTCCACCAAACTCTCTTATGTTATATCTATGGTTTTGATCACAGCGATACCGATGATGATTTTTATGCCGGTAATTGCCAATCATTGGGGCTTTCCTCAGGCGGTCACTGGTGCATGGCTGGGAGGCAGTATTGATACTACCGGTGAAGTAGTAGCATGGGGCTCGCTGGTAGGGGAGGAAGCTTTAAAGATTAGCACCATCGTTAAGTTTTCCCAGAACGTCATGCTGGGAATAGCCGCATTTGCCATCTCCGTATACTGGAGCTACACCAGGCGTTCTACATCTTCAGAGCCTAATTCAAAGCCTGGCTTAAAGGTGATATGGGAACGCTTCCCGAAGTTTGTTCTCGGTTTTATGGCGGCATCCCTATTGTTCTCCTTTGCCGTTAGCCCGGAAAAAGCCCTACTCGTAAAGGAAAGTCTAAAAAATATGCAGGGGTTGTGGTTTGCGCTGGCATTTACCAGTATCGGACTCGAAACTAATTTTGCAGATCTTTTCGGTCGCCAAAGTAAAAGGCCATTTTATGCTTTTTTAATCGCTCAAGGCTTTAATGTATTGGTTACGCTCCTCGTTGCATTTGCGTTATTCAATGGGTAAACAGCGCAAAATTAGCGAGTAGGTGCTATGCACAACTACCCGCCTGAAAAGAGTTTTACCGGGAACATAAAAGCCGAATACCTTCTATTGCATGGACGTCGTAACATTTTACATTTTAGCCATTATTTTCGCAGCCACATTAGTCCGTTCGACTTTTGGATTTGGGGAGTCTTTAATTGCAGTCCCATTGCTTAGTCTTTTAATTCCCATCGAAATCGCAGTTCCCCTTTCTGTGCTGGTATCAATTTTAATTGCACTTGTCGTGGTTGCGCAGGATCGGAAGCGGATACATTTTAATAGTGCAAGGTGGCTTTTCATCTATGCAGTTTTCGGTATCCCGATAGGGCTATTATTGCTTGTTTACGGAAATGAAGACTTTATAAAATCAGTATTGGGTATATTGATCATCTCGTATTCAATCTATTCCCTGTCTTTGAAAGCTGGCCCTAAATTAGAGTCTAACAATAGAATATGGCTTTTTTCCTGCGGTTTTTTATCAGGAGTATTAGGCGGTGCATACGGTTTAAACGGGCCGCCGCTTGTGGTTTACGGTAATATGAGTAAGTGGACAGCAAAACATTTCAGGGCTACCTTACAAGCGTATTTTCTACCAGCGAGCACGATTGGTATGGTTGGATACTGGTACAATGGATTGTGGAATTCTACCGTTAGCCATTACTTCCTCATCTGTATACCCGCGATTATTCCAGCCATTTTTCTTGGCAGATACTTCAACCATCAATTAAAAGATGGAGCTTTTTTAAACTTTATCTACATCGGATTAATTGGCCTTGGAGTGATGCTCTTGGTTCAATCCTTAATTTAGGTTTTCAAAAACCATCTAATCCATGAAATCCATGGAAAGGTTTCTTTTCGACTGTTTATTGTATCGTATATCCGAAAAACAGATAGGTCAGAAATATTGCCGCAATTATACCCACGAAATCAGCAATTAAGCCGCATACCAAAGCATAGCGAGGTTTTTTTATGTTCACAGAACCGAAATACACTGCTAATATATAAAAAGTAGTTTCCGTTGAACCCTGGATGACGCTGGCTAAACGTCCCTGGAAGGAATCCGGGCCGTAAGTAATCATTGTTTCAACCATTAGTCCTCTCGCGCCGCCGCCACTAAGAGTTTTCATTAAACCAACGGGTAGGGCAGGCACGAAGGAGGTATCGAGTCCGAAGAGACTTACCAGCGATCCCACCGCATTAACCACATAATCCATACACCCGGTGGTCCGGAAGGCACTAATCGCCACGAGTATCGCGATCAGAAAAGGAATGATCATCACCGAGGTGCTGAACCCGTCTTTCGCTCCGTCTATGAACGCCTCATAAACATTGATTTTTTTTACTGCTCCATAAACAATGAATAGAGTAATGACCGAGAAAATAATGATCCCGCCGAGGAGACCGGCATAGATCTGGATATCATCCGGCGGCAGGCTTCCCAGCCAGAAGTACAGGCCGGCCATGATCGCTATAAAACCTCCGAAAAATACCAGGATGGGTACCTGCAGGAGATTAATTCTTTGATAAATAGCCACAGATATCATCCCCGCAAGAAAAGAAATAAATGTTCCGATCAGGCAGGGGATAAATACATCGGCAGGATTTGCCGCGCCATTGGCCATCCTCAGGGCTATGACAGAAGTGGGTATCAGCGTAATACCGGCCGTGTTCAGCACCAGGAACATGATCATGGCATTGCTGGCTGTATCCTTTACGGGATTTAATTCCTGGAGCTCCTGCATAGCCTTTAATCCTACAGGAGTGGCCGCATTGTCCAACCCGAGCATATTGGCTGAAAAGTTCATAATTATGGAACCGTTGGCCGGATGATCCTTTGGTACTTCAGGGAAAAGCCGGCTGAAAAACGGGCTTACGCCTCTGGCGAACAGGGAAATCATTCCTGCACGCTCGCCGATCTTCATGATGCCCAGCCAGAAGGTCATGATTCCGATCAGACCGAGGGAAATTTCAGCCCCGGTTTTGGCGCTGTCGAACATCCCGTTAATCACATTATTGAAAATGGCCGTGTCGCCCAGGACGATCAACTTAGCCAGGGCTACTATAAAAGCGATGACAAAAAATCCGATCCAAACGTAGTTGAGGGCCATATAAATTGCAGTTATGAGTTAGGTCGTACCAATTGTGAAGGTATTATGATTAATAAACGATTCTAAGTTATAAGTTTATAGGACAGAGTCGCGAGATTTTTTTGAATTTAAACGACACCGATGCAGCTATACCACTCAGTGTTTTAATCTCAGTTTACTCCGGTTGTAAGCACGCCGGTTTCTATTTCCAATATAACATTAACGTCATCCATCACTATTAAACTCGCAAAAGTATCTTGTTTTAAGTCTCTTACGGCTATTAACCTATACGCTGCACAATCGATTTCATGGTATCCTGAATTTGCAGAAAGATCACCGATGTCATCGACTCTATAATGATAACTCACAGACCGCCTGTCCTCATTCAAGGTCTCTTCTGCAACGAGTCCGATGTCCGCTGCATACCGTATGTTATTATTCTGCAGTTGACAATTTCTAAGCAGTATATGAAAATGATCCTTTCTGTTTTCGGGGATCATAAAGTAGTTTTCTAATTTTTGGCTGAGAAAGCTGCGCCGGGCGATAGACATCAGGCCGCTGATAATAGCAGCAAATACCAGTTTCCGGATTTCCTGTTTCTCAGGATCATTTTTCGCACCGCCGGATTCGATTAATATTGTACTAGTACCTGCTGCCTGGAAATTATCACCAAATGCCCGTGGTTCGTGTTCCACAGACCATCGGCCGATATGACCGGGGATAATCTCCTGTAATGTGTTATTAATTTCTGCAATGATTAACATGGCTGTCTTCCTTACGGGTCCTATATCTAATTTTGGATCACAGGCTGGAGCAAGAAAGGATAGGGTAGCCGGGTTTCCGGTCATTCCTGCAGTCCATAATGTGTTCTGGTCGTGAAGGTTGAAGCCAAACTGCGGGTCGATTTCATCCCGTAAGGCACGCAGTAAGCGACCTTCAGGTGTTTGTTGTGCCAGAAAATCACGATTAATATCGATCCCCATCGCGTTTCGGCGGGTAAAGACTTCCGCACCGTCAGGGTTTACCATAGGAAGGATATAAAGGGTGCAATTCTGCAGGATGGTATTCCTGATTTCGTTGAACTCATTATCCCCCCTCAGAAAATTCAGCAGATCTGCCAGGGCCATGGTTGCGGTGGCTTCATCGCCATGCATCTGACTCCACAGAAAGACTTTGGCGGAACCCTTACCGCATTTAATTAGATTGATGGACCTTCCCTGGGAGGAGGTACCCACTCTTAACAACTCAAATCCGGGATAATTACCTAGTGGTTCAATAAGCGGAATCAGATCTCCATGTTTAAAAAATCGATTTGTTATCTCTGTCGCCCTAAATGTATCGTAATTATCTAGCAGCAAATTGATTGGATTCATAAAACGAAAATAGGGTTTAGGGAGATTATAATAGGGTATAGTTTTTTATTTTTTTGTGATTAGATGCCCTCCCCGTGCCACGACCGGGGGCCTCCTCACTAAAATCATAGAGCCACATTTAGGACGAGATATGTATTTAATAAATATTAGGAGATCCTGGAACAAATTCGTGAAGATTAGTTAAAGGAGGTGCCGGATCAAGTCCGCGAATAGCAATCTGTCTTTGATATGAAGAACATTTATTTCCATATAGAACATTCCAGGTTTTTTTTCGTATACTGATCCGAAAAGGATTATCTCGTTGAACGCCCACGCTGAAAAAAAGATAGAAAACAACAGCCGCGCAGTCGCTGATCACTTCCCTGAAACGGGGAGAAGGCAATCTGCTGTTCCTTTCATGAAACCTCAATCAGAAGGTGCTATTCAAAGTACGTTACAGGATGTTGTTGATAATAGTCCGCAGGTAAGACAACTCAGATTGATTCAAAAAATGGCTGATAATAGCCCCCGACTACAGCAGTTGAGAGCTACTCAGCAAATGGCGAACTCTTCAAGAACAACAGCCAAAAGTCAAACAGATAATAGCAGTAACGATGGCGCGGCACCTATTCAAATGGTAACTTATTCTACGCTTAATACCAATCCATATAGAGGAACAATTAACGTCGATGACGGTTCAGATGTGATCACTCTTGCGGGAGGGTTAATTAAAAAAGTGGATCAATCTGAAGTGGACGCTAACGGGTATGTTTCAGCAGAAGAGTATAGCTTTCCCGATGATAGATCCGAATTGCCTGTCAGGTCGGATCAATCTGGAGAAGAAGCAAAGGCTTTGCGGGTGCATAATCTGGGTGCATCTCCACGGAGCGTCAATTTGGGACAGTTACTTACTTATCACCACGGATTAAAGGCCTTAGGTAAAAATTTGCAACATGTAATTGCAATGAACGTTACTGATGCCAGGGGAGCTTTCTATGAGCCACTGGGCTTTACTGACTATAAAACTCAGCCTGGTAAAGGCTTTAGAGATATGCAAGCGCAAAGAAATGCTTTGGACACCATGCTTCGCTCGCCGGCGGCCCAACAGTTGGACGAAGATTCAATGAGGATCAGCATCGAAAGCATGGCTATGCTGACCGAACAAATGGCTGCAAGCCCAATGATTATTAATTCCGGTCAACTCGCCATCAATTCTCAGGCCAGATGGTCTCAGACGTGGAGGGAAGGAGATGTGCCAGAACAGGATCCCGTTGTTGAGCAAGCACCTGTAGCAGAACAAGCACCTGTAGCAGAACAAGCACCTGTAGCAGAACAAGCACCTGTAGGAGAATTAGCGGTAGAGGGTAAAAAATAACCCGTTGGTCTCCGAAAATTAAAGCGCCCTTTCCGCTGGAGGATAAGGGCGCTTTAATTAAATGCAATTAACAATGTAGACTTTTATTACCTGGAAATAACGGAGCTCCAGATCGATAAGATACATTTTAAATCAAACTCACACTTCTATTCACGAACTCTGTTAATTCCGCGCCTGTAAGCATTCCCTGCGATAATAGCGCTAGGTCAAATGCCTGTTTCGCTAGCTTTAGCTGTTCCTCTTCATTTTCGGTTTGCAGTATCCGCCCTACAAGCTTATGGTTGCCGTTAATTGCTACATTGTAAGTATCCGGTAGATTACCATAGAATCCCATACCGCCACCCATTTGCGACATATCCTTCATCCGTCTCATAAATTCATCCATCGTAACGATGACGGGAAGTTCATCAGGGTTTAAGCTCTCTACCTCGACTTTCATATTGGGCTTGACAATGGCCTTTTCAAAAACACCTTTTACTTTTGATTTTTCCTCATCGTTTAATACATGAACCGTCTGATCGTCTTTTGTGATAATCTTATCTACAACATTGGCATCTACTCGTTTTAGCGAAGTTTTTTCAAGCTTCTGCTCGAGCTGACTGATGAAATGCGGATCAATAGGGGAGTCCATGAGTAATACGTCATAGCCCTTCTTATTGGCCGACTGGATAAAGGTGTCTTGTTTCGCAGTGTCTGTAGCATAAAGATATACCAACATATCGGTTTTGTCGGTCTGTGCAGATTTAACTTTTTCCCGGTATTCATCCAGCGTAAAATATTCGCTTTTAGTGTTTCCCAGTAGTACAAAGTCCTTGGCTTTATCGTAGAATTTTTCTTCACTGATCATGCCATACTTAACAAACAGACCGATGTCACCCCATTTTTCTTCAAAAACTTTACGATCGTTTTTAAATAAGGAGGCCAGCTTGTCCGCTACTTTTTTGGTAATATAGGTATTGATCTTTTTTACGGAGCTGTCGGCCTGAAGGAAACTTCTAGACACGTTGAGAGGGATATCGGGTGAATCGATTACACCGTTCAGCAGCATCAAAAATTCCGGTACTACATCTTTTACCTCGTCGGTTATAAAGACCTGGCGGGAAAATAGGCGGATTTTATTCTTTTGTACTTCAAAATCGTTCTTAACCTTCGGGAAATACAGCACACCGGTGAGATTGAACGGATAATCTACATTAAGGTGAATCCAGAATAATGGATCTTCTGAAAAGGGGTACAATTCCCGGTAAAAGTTAAGGTAATCCTCGTCTTTTAGTTCCGAAGGTGCCTTTGTCCAGATCGGACTGGTATTGTTGACAATATTGTCAACTTCTACCGACTTATATTTTGGCTTGCCTTCTTCATCTTCTCCATCAGGTACTGACTCTGTTCGGGTACCAAACTTAACGGTCACTGGCAAAAACTTGCAGTATTTGTCCAGTATCTGCTGCAATTTCGCCTGGTCCAGAAATTCTTTTGAGTCTTTGTTAATATGCAGGATAATATCTGTTCCCCGTGTGGTGCGATTCCCTTCGCTAATTTCAAACTCTGTACTTCCGTCGCATATCCATCTCGCTGGTTCAGCACCGTCATGGTAAGAGAGGCTTTGGATCTCCACCTTATCTGCAACCATGAAAGCTGAGTAAAACCCTAAGCCAAATTTACCGATGATCTCATTGGCATCTTTGGCATCCTTGAACTTCTCCACAAATTCCGCGGCACCGGAAAACGCGATCTGGTTGATGTATTTTTTGATCTCTTCTGCTGTCATTCCGAGTCCATTGTCTGAAACAGTGATCGTTTTCTTCTTTTCATTAAACGATACAGAAACAGCCAATTCACCCAGCTCGCCCTTAAACTCACCAAGAGAGGAAAGTCTTTTAATTTTTTGTGTGGCATCCACTGCATTGGCCACCAGCTCTCGCAGGAAGATCTCGTTATCAGAGTATAAAAATTTCTTAATAATCGGAAAGATATTTTCCGTGTGGATCGAAATAGTTCCCTTTTCTTGCATTTTCTTGAATTTTTTGGTTTTTATACTATGCTTGTATCAATACTTATTCCAAT
>CAZFQV010000034.1:0-12785 GCA_964521175.1 uncultured Sphingobacterium sp. | reverse complement strand
CCGCTACCAACAAAGTTGAGTTTAACATAATTATGTGTTTAATGTGCGATTTTATTCTGTTTTGTTTCTATATCTCCCGAGACACCTGTATCGTCCGATGCAGAAATATCCGTATTATCCAGATCCGGGTTTTCAGAAAAGCCCGTATCTGGTGCATGCATACTCTGGAGATCAGGATTATCAGAAAAATCCGTATCCGGGGTATGAGCATTATCAAGGTCAGGGTTGTTAGAATAACCGTTATCTGGCTTATCGAATGCAGGATTATTAGAATCACTGGCATCCGGAGTATCCGACACCGTATCGGTATGTTGTTGATCCGTCTTCTTAACGTCCACGTCTTCGGTTGCTGATTTTATATCTTCGGATACTGCATTTATGTTATTATGAATCTCTCTCTTTATTCCATCAGAGGCATCCTTAAACTCTCTCAAACCCTTTCCCAAGCCACGCGCCAGTTCGGGCAACTTCTTTCCCCCGAAAAGCATCAATGCAACTGCGAATATCAGCACCATTTCGGAACCTCCGATATTCAGGAATAATAATATTGAACTATACATCTCTAAAAAATCAATATACAAATATAGCGATTTTAATACGCCTAAAATTAATTTAATTCGCGAGCCATCCCGCCGGATTCATAGGTAATGCCCCTTTTCGCACTTCGAAATGCACTTCTGTCGTCCCGTCCACCGGATCGGTAATGACAGTGCCTATGTTTTGCTTTAACGAAACTTTCTGGCCTCTTGACACACTTACCGTTCTAAGATTGGAATAAACGGTAAAATATTCGCCATGGCGCACTAATACCGCATAAGAACCGCCCAGGTTCTGAACTGCTGCCACTTCACCTTCAAAAACCGCACGGACAGCGGAGCCAGGGGCTGTTTTAATATCTACCCCATTGTTTTCGGTAGTCACATTTCTTCCGTAGGTATGATTACCAAAATCTTCGATCACCATACCATTGGTTACCGGCCAGGGCAGATTCCCTCTACTCCCCAGAAAGTCCGACGAAAGCTTTGCCGATTCAGGTGTCGCGGCTAATACGCTGGAGCCTTTGGACACTGGTACCGCCGCAGGGGTATCCTTATTCTCAGCCTTTGCCTTCGCCGCTGCAGCTCTTGCCGCCTCCTCTGCACGCTTCCTGGCCTCCTCGATCTCACGATTAATCGCATTCGCAATAGCCCGGTTCAAGGTGGCAGACTCCCTTTGTTTCCTGGTGATCTCCTGTTTTAATTTTTTCTCTTGGTTATTTAAACTCGTCAGTACCTTCGACTTACTGGTTCTCTGCTTACCCAGAGTCTGCTTCTCTTTTTCCTGGTCAGTCAATAAATGACTTTTCTCCTGCTTGTTACGATCCAACTCGGTGATTTTTCCCTTCAATTCTTTCGTGGTACCCTCGATATACTTAGCCTGCTTCTTACGATATTCACTAAACTGCTGAAGATATTTAAGCCGCTTATAAGCCTGGTTGAAGTTATGCGCCGCAAAAATGAACATCAGCTTACTGTAGGAACTCTGATTGCGGAAAGCAAACAAGACCATACCTGCATATTCCTTCTTTAATTTGTCGAGTTGATTCTGAAGGGATCGTACGGTGTTAGTATTTTCAGTAATCTGATTATCCAGGAGTGAAACCTCTGAATTAATCGTATTAATCTTTTGTTCGCGTAAACGTATTTGGGCATTAAGTGCCCTGATCTCCTTTAAGGATAGATTCTTATTCGTGGATGTCTTATTTAGGGTCTTGTTCAGTGACTCAATCTCCCGCGTTAATACATCCTTTCGTCGCTTCAGCTCCGCGCTGCTCTGACCATAGACAGCGGCAACACTGCAAAAAATAAACAGAAATAATAAGTACCTCAATAGCTTCATCCAGACAAATATATTTAATTTTTGATCATAAAACGGTCAGGAACCCTAAATGGGAGGTCGATAGGCAAATCGAGCTCTACTTTAGAAAAACTCAGGTCAACGCTCACATTCTTATTATTAGCTCTGGATTTCATAGTTACTGAATATGGAAATATCTGTTGCTGAACTGCTTTAAAATCAGTATATTTAATACTCAGCGCTTTACCCGCAAGATCATCGCTCAAGTCAGTCGTCATTATCTTATTGTCCTGATTAACCAAAAACTTATAGGCCAGGGAACCAATTCCTGTTTTAATTCCAGCATCTTCACCCAATATCTCAAGACTCAAAGTATCACCTATAAATCCAGGGATAATGTTTCCTATCAATATCGCCTGCAGCGTTCCAAAACTTACATGTTCGTTGGTAAACTCATAAATATACTCAAAGGGTTTTCGGATATATTCATTTTCCATTCGGTTAATAATCTTCAGACTATCGGGTGTAATGAGTACCCGTGCCACTTCGAGGCCTGCAAGAGCGGTTACAGAAACCCATATCACTTCATCTTTTCTGATACGCATATTCATGGCTACTTCATTCCTGTTGTTCCCGATACTCAGATCAGCCTTAGCTTTACCCTGAAATGTACTAAAGACAATTGACTGCTCGTTTATCTTCAAGAGCTTGTCTCTACTTTCTTCCTTTCCTGCCGGAATAACTGCCGAAGACGCAGGTATGACCACCGTCGCTTTCTTTACTTTACATGCCGATAGCACCGTTGCACCTAGCATCAGAAGCAGTAGCACTTTATTCAATATATTTTTTTTCATTAATCTTTATATCCAGTTTATCTGATCCCTTCCCCAGTACTTTTGCCTTTTGCCATTGCTGGAGCGCAAGATCTTTTTCTTCCAGATGGTATAGGATGTCACCATAATGCTCTATTTGTATGGCATTATTTGTCTTGTCATTCTTTAGGGCCTTCTCTATCCAGGTTCTGGCGTCCTGATATTTTTTCATCTTAAATAATACCCAGGCGTAGGTATCCTCAAAAGATGCGTTATCCGGGTTCAATTGCACAGAGCGCTTCGACATCTTTTCCGCCTTGTCAAGGTTTTCACCTCTTAACGATAAATAGTAGGCATAATTGTTCAAGACATAGCTATTGTCCGGATTTATCTCCAAAACATTTTCATACGATTTATCAGACTCTTTATACTCTTTCAAGGCATTGTACGAATCTCCCAGAGCAGAATATATCTGTATCCTTATCTCCTGATCGTCTCTTTCCAGATCCGCCGCATTTTTGAGAAAAGGTATTGCCTTCTCAAACTGTTTGGTTTGCACACAGGCAATGCCTACAAATAAGTAGATCAGTGCATGGTTAGGAAAAATCGCAAGTGCGCTTTCTCCATCGCTAATCGTCCGAACAAAATCTCCCTGGCTTATCTCAATACGCAGCAACTGCTCCCATATTTGATAAACCTGGTCATTAAGTTTCAGCGCTTCACGATACGAATCGGCCGCCTCGACATATTTTTTTTCCTGAAACAGCACATCACCATAAACCGCAAAAGCTTTTGACTCATTAGGGTGCACACGGGTCATTATGCCTGCCAGTTCATTAGCATAGGCTCTGGTTCTCATATTCCCAAAGTCCGCAAAAAATGAAAGTATTATCCGCACCTTGTCGTCAATGTTCAAATCCGGATCAGCAAACGCAACTTTCAGCTCAACAAAGGACTGCTCATACTGCTTAAGTGCCCGGTATGTATCTGCCAATGCCAGCCTGACCACTGAATTATCCGGATTGGCGACCTTTGCTTTATTCAGAATCTCGATAGCTTTGTCTTGCTGACCTGACTTGGTGTATACCTCGCTGAGATAAATATAATTCCGAACCTCATCGGGCTCTGTCCGGATCTGACTTTTCAATTCCTCAACCACTATTTGCGACTTCCCCTGCCGCAAAAGAAGACGCTGTCTCGCAGAAACAAGATCTTCCGATAAGCCAAACCTGGAAGCGATCTCATCATAGACGGCAACGGCCTTATCTGCATTTTTAAGTATCAAAAGTGCATTGGCCTTATCATAATAATACCCTTCCTTATCAGGTGCAAGCCGAATAAGCTCGTCAAGGACAAGCATAAGCTCCTGTATATTATTTGTTTTTTTGTAAACATCCGATAAAAAAGCCCAGTACCATTCATTATCCGGCCTGAGAGTAACAGCATTTCTAATGAGATGCTCTGCATCCGATTCTTTGCCCTGTGCCAGGCTAATCTTCGCCAACTCAAACATGGTGGCATCGTTTGCAGGATCTATGCTGATTATCCGGTTAAATACCTCCGTAGCGCGAACGTAATCTCCCTTTAGCTTTTCTTCGAGCGCATTAAAAAACAACTCGCTCACCTGCATGCTGTCTTTCTGACTTAAGCCTTTCACTACAACTATAGCCGGGGCCTGCTGTGCAGTGAGTCTGCCTAAACAAAATATCAGAGATAATGTTAAAAACAGCTTCAACTCCATTTTATAATCCAGTGTGACCGTATCCTCCAGTACCACGGGTGGTTTCATTAAGAACATCAACGGCTTCCCAATTCACTGTTTCGTGCTTTGCAATAATCATCTGGGCGATACGGTCGCCATTACTTATATTAAAGTCGGTATCTGATAAATTAATCAGTAGAATTTTTACCTCACCCCGGTAATCGGCATCAATCGTGCCGGGTGAATTTAAGATAGTAACGCCGTGCTTCAGCGCCAGTCCACTGCGCGGCCTAATCTGGGCTTCGTATCCTACAGGCAGTTCCATGAACAATCCTGTCGGGATTAGCTTCCTCTCCATCGGCGTAATTACTACCATCTCGGAAAGACTAGCCCTGAGATCCATGCCGGCAGATGATGCTGTTTCATACGCCGGAAGGGTATGAGACGACCGGTTTATAATTTTAATGTTCATTTCGGGGATGTGAGTTATGAGCTGCGAGCTACGAGCTTTGGGCTTTAGATATCAGGTTTAACAGTTGTTTTCGTTCTAAATATAATGTTGTTAGGGTAAATATAAGAAACAGGGCATTCCCGACTATCAAACTGCGCTTAAATAGTACAAATGATACAAATACGATGCAAATCGATACGATGAGGTAAGCTCCATTCTTTTTCAGATGATAAGGAATAGGATACTGTCTCTGCCCCAATAGGTAAGAAGCCACCATCATAGAGGTATACGCAGCCAGGGAGATCCAGGCGGATGCTACATAGCTGTATTCAGGAATTAAAGCGAGGTTTAAAATTATGGTTAAAACGGCCCCTATTCCCGAAATGTACAGGCCGTAATGGGTCTGATCAGAAAGTTTATACCAAATAGAAAGGTTGATATAGATTCCCAGGCTGACGTATCCGAATAATAACACGGGCACAATCTTTAGGCCCGACCAGTAGAGCGCCTGTTGCACCGGATCGCTGCCTTTTATAAAGTATTTCAACAATTCGATATTTGCAGACAGCAACACAAAGATCAGGCATATGGCTATGATAAAATAGTCCATGATAAGCGCATAGGTTTTCCCTGAATTTCTGCTTTTTGAATGACTGAAAAAAAAAGGTTCGGCGCCAAGGCGGAAAGCCTGAATAAAAATACTCAGAAATATAGCCAGCTTAGCGCAGGCTCCGTAAATACCGACTTCCTGTTCCGAGATCTGTGAAGGCAGAAGTTCTCTCAAAAATATTTTATCAACATTTTCATTAATGATAAATGAGATATTTGCTATCAGCACCGGGAAGCTATATAAAAGCATTTCCATCTGCAGCTTTTTGTTGAACTGCATCCGGAGCTGGAGCAGCTCGGGCAATAAAAGCGCCAAGGTAAGCAGACTCGCAATCAGGTTGGAAAGAAAGACATATCCTACCCAACCCTCTCTAAACCATCCGGTAAATAAACTTTCCCCTGGGAGATGTTGCCTGATAATGATTGGAATAATGAAGATAAAGGCGAGATTAAGACCGATAAACGTGAGTATATTGATCACCTTGATGACACTATAGCGTATAGATTTGCCCTCCGCTCGCACCTTCGCAAATGGAATTACCGCCAGCGCATCAGCGACGAGGATAAAAATGAAATACCTGATATACGCTACATAATCGGGGTCGTAGGCCTCGCTATCCTGCATCCACATCGAGACATTCTCTGCAAACAAGGCGCTGAACAGCAAGAATAGCCCGGATATCAGCGCAACAGTAAAGAAAGTGTTATTATAAACCTTCTGTTTATCATCTTCAAACTTATTAAGATATCTGAAAAACGTAGTTTCCATCCCAAAGGCCAGGATTGCGTTGAGCATAGAAGCCCAGCTGTACATATAAGTAAAGATTCCGTAGACCTTTGGAGAATAAAGACCGACGTAAATAGGGGTAAGTATAAAATTGAGGAGCCTGGAAATGACCGTGCTCAATCCATAAATTGCAGTCTGACCGGCAAATCTTCTAATTGATGACAATGAAAAGGGTGTTTAGTACTAAATACTATTTCTTTACTATTTCAAAATTACGATAGTTTTTCATTTCACCCTGAGTAAGTGTTACTTTTTCAACTTCTGCCCGATCAGGTCCTTTATGGCAGAATTCCAGGAAAAGCTCCAGGGAAAATTCATCTCCCTCGGCCTCAATAAATACTGTCCCATCAGGGAGATTGCGCACAAACCCCTTTACTCCCAGCTGATCAGCTACCGCCTTGCTAACCGCCCTAAAGAATACTCCCTGCACCTTACCACTTATTATTATATCGAGATGTTTCATCCGCTTAGTGTTGGTAAACCTTAGCTGTTCGGCAGTCATAAACATTGATGTATTTATATGCCCAGCCCACAAACCCTCTTCTTTTCTTCTATAAACTCATCCCAGATCTCCTCGAGTATCCGGGCGGCAGGTCTAATCTCATGGATAGAAGAGGCAATCTGACCTATTTCCAGTTCCCCCTCAATTAGATCTCCCTCGAAAATACCCCTTTTTGCACGACGTGTGCCCAGGATCTCCCTCAGTTGTGCCGGCGTCGCACCTCCATCTTCAGCCTTTTTTATCCGCTCATAGAACTCATTTTTCATGATACGCACCGGCATAATTGCTTTCATACACAACTTGGTATCGCCTTCTTCCAGGTTAAGTATTGCATTTTTAAAATTCTCATGCGCAGATGATTCCTGGGAAGATGCAAACACTGAGCCCACCTGAACTCCAGCTGCGCCCAAAGCCACTGCCGCCAGCATCGCCCTGCCGCTTCCGATACCACCTGCTGCAATAACAGGAATCGAAGTAGCTTTACAAATCTCAGGAACGAGACAAAAGGTAGTTGTTTCCTCACGGCCATTATGTCCTCCGGCCTCGAAGCCTTCTGCAACAATAGCATCTACGCCACTTTGCTCCGCCTTTAATGCAAACTTTCGGCTGGATACCACATGCGCTACTGTAATACCGTTTCTCTTCAGAAACGGCGTCCAGCGCATCGGGTCTCCAGCTGAGGTAAACACTATTTTCACATTCTCCTTTACAATAATGTCCATGAGAACCTCGATCTCAGGATACATTAACGGAATATTTACTCCAAAAGAGCCTGAGCAGGCTTCACGACATTTCCGAATATGCTCCCGCAGTACCTCGGGGTACATCGAACCCGCGCCGATCAGGCCCAAACCGCCTGCATTTGATACGGCAGATGCCAGCCGCCAGCCGCTGCACCATACCATACCGGCCTGAATAATGGGGTATTTTGTATCGAATAGTTTATTGATCATTTGAGGAGGTATATTGCCGACACAAGACTCAGCTATTCAATAGTTGAGACTAAACTACAAACAATTATACTAATTTTCGGACCGTGGTGTTCCGGGTCAGCTCCAGGCCATTCATATTTTCCAGCAAATTCAAGCCCGGCCTCTTTCCCGGCTCAATAGACCCGTAGATATGGTCGATTTCCAGGAATTTCGCTCCATTGAGCGTAGCCCAGCTTAAAATTTCAGAAAAGGTTAAGATCGGAAAGTGTTCTTTGATTACTTTTAATTCCGACAGGATACATAGTTTATCATTCGATGCCAGGCTGTCCGTCCCCACTGTTAAATTAAAATCATGATTGGTGAACATCCCTATCCCCGGAAGTTTATCTCCTATGTAAAGATTTGCGCTGGGGCAGAAGCACCAATGAATTTGCCGGTCAAAACGGTTGACAAAGTAAATATCCTTCAGGCTTGTATAGATGTTATGGACGAGCAATATTTTTTGTTTCGCTGAGAACAAGGGCATCAGTGACTGTATAGAATTACGGGCTTGAGGCCTAAAAAAAACCAAATCTTGCTTCAACGACTCGTAGAAGTCAAGAAAGCCCCCCGTTTTATATCTGAAAAGTTCATTTTCGTCTTCGCTTTCCTGGTTATGCATGGTCGTAAGCATATGTTTCCCTTCCTTGTTTTTCTGCAGGTGCTTTAACAGACCCTTGGAAACAGAATAGGGAGCATGAGGCGCAAGCGACGCAGGCAGCGGGGCAAACTCTCTCAGAATTTCCAGAGTCTTCCGGAATATATCGTCCGCCTTGTCTGGATCAATTCCTAAAAATTCTACAAAAGTGTGGTAATAGATGGGGCTGGAGCACTTGATATCTTTTGAAATGCCATTGTTGGAAATATCAGCAACAGCAACAATTCCGTTTTCCTGCATCTGCTTATCCGCCTCAGCCATTGCCTTGAGGATAACTTCTTCTTTGGCGGCTCTTCGGTCGATTACCGACTTAATAAACGGAATCAGGCCGTTCCCTCCCGGAATACAGCCCAACAAATGTGAAAGCTCCAAATGACAGTGATTGTTAATGAAACCGGGTACAATAACTCCCTCGTAACGCTCCACCGACTCCGCAAACCCCCGGGATGCATCCGCATCGTGCAAACTAATAATCTCTCCATTATCACTTACCGATACGATACCGTCTTTCATTGGCATCCGGTTAACCGGCATGATATAGTCTGCACTAATATGCTTTATCATATAAAATAAAAAGTATCTAAAAGTTTACCATTCAAGTCTGAGTCAAAAAATTAAAGATACGCCCGACTGTCCGGCACTATTACACAAATTGTGTAAAAAGGTTAATACTTTATCCTCAGAGCTAATAAAACATATTTACGCAATACTAGTCGTTTGGATTCGGTAACTTTGCAAACTGCAATGAAAAATCAGTTAATCGACATCAGGGCCTTATCTCTATGTGAGCTAAAAGAGCAGATAGCCACTCTTGGAGAACCCGCTTTCCGCGCAAATCAGATCTACGAATGGTTATGGAAAAAATCGTCTGTAGATTTTGAAGAAATGAGCAATTTGTCGAAAACGCTTAGAGAAAAATTAAGAGCTAAATACACGATTAATAACCTTAGTATCCATCAATCGCAGTTCAGCGCTGATAAAACCATAAAAAATACTTTTAAGCTATACGATGACAATATCATCGAGGGCGTACTTATCCCTGCTGCCGACCGTATGACAGCTTGTGTTAGCTCCCAGGTGGGTTGTAGTCTTACCTGCAAGTTCTGTGCTACTGGATATATGGAACGGAAACGTAATCTTAATCCCGACGAGATTTATGACCAGGTAGTTCTTATTGACCAACAGGCGCGCCAAAACTATCAAACCCCTTTAACTAATATCGTATATATGGGTATGGGGGAGCCGCTGCTTAACTATGCCAATGTTTTGAAATCCATTGAACGAATAACGGCAGAAGATGGCCTCAATATGGCAGCGCGGCGGATCACGGTATCCACCGCCGGTATTGCCAAGATGATCCGTAAACTTGGCGATGACCAGGTACGTTTCAATCTGGCTCTTTCCTTACATGCAGCCAATGATGAGAAAAGAAACACCATCATGCCTATCAACAGTCAAAATTCTATAAAAGCCCTGGCGGAGGCCCTTAAATATTATTTTTCTAAAACCAAGAACCCGGTAACATACGAGTATATCGTATTTAACGATTTCAATGACTCTCTAAAAGATGCAGAAGAACTAGCTAAGTTCTGCAGGCATGTTCCTTGCAAAGTCAACATTATTGAATATAACCCGATCTCTTTCGCAGATTTCAAAAATGCGGAAACTGACCGGGTAGATACCTTCGCTGCCTTCTTACAAAGACAAGATATCAATACCCACATTAGAAGAAGCCGGGGAAAAGATATTGATGCCGCATGTGGACAGCTCGCGATAAAAAGCTGAGCGTACCCGTTTACTAATTAACTTCTTATTGAGCTTCCGGGTGCCCTATCTTATATGAATGATTGCGATTCAGAGTTATCTCGACGACTTCTTAGCTTTATTCTTTCCGGAGCTCTGTGCTGGCTGCGGGACTTCCCTCTTTAAGAATGAAGAATCCATCTGCACCAATTGTACCTATAATCTTCCTGTCACCAATTTCCATCGTGATCCGCTTAATAAAGTAGCTAAGCAGTTTTGGGGCAGACTGCAAATCAAACAAGCTTCATCGTTTGTCTATTTCAGAAAAGACGGCATTGTACGAAACATCATGCATCAGCTTAAATACAATAAATATACTCAGGCGGGCTTTCGCATGGGTCAGCTTTATGGTTATGCATTAATTGGGTTCGACGGATGGGAAAGGCCGGACCTGATTATTCCTGTGCCGCTACATCCGCATAAATTGAAGCAAAGGGGCTATAACCAGAGTGCTTATATCGCCGAAGGGATGGCCTCAATATTGAATATTCCAGTGATCACTGACGTGTTGCTCAGAGTAAAAAATACCGTCTCTCAAACAAGCAAATCCCGCTTTTCGAGATACGAAAACCTCCAAACCGCTTTTAGATGCCGGGATAGTAATTTGCTTATCAATAAACATGTCCTGCTTATTGACGATGTTATGACTACAGGCGCGACGCTTGAAGCATCAGGCTCGGTATTGCAGGAGACACCAGGACTCATACTCAGTATTGCGACCATTGCTTATACCGAATAAAATGTCATGGATACCCTGAGTAATAAAAAAAATGAAAATTAAGGTAACATTCCTGTCTAAAGTACGTACAAACAAATGAGAGCGTTAATTTAGATTAGAAAAAGCTGGGTTCCTTACCGTACCCGGCTTTTTCTTTTCAGATTATTGATCGATACTGATTTGTCGAACATCATAATTGCAGCATCAAGCTTTTAATTTCTAGCAGCAGCTCTCTAAGAGTATAAAGGGTATTTGCCCATCATCTCATTCACATTTTTTGCTAGTTTATGTAAATGGCTGGTATTGCCAGCTTGTGAAATTACTCCGTCAATAAGATCTACAATAGTTTCCATCTGCTTTTCTTTAAGCCCTCTGGTAGTTACAGCAGCAGTTCCTACGCGTATACCTGAAGTTACGAACGGGGACTTATCATCAAACGGAACCATATTTTTATTTACGGTAATTGCTGCCTCTCCGAGAGCATTCTCTGCATCCTTCCCTGTAATACCTTTATTGCGCAGGTCAATCAACATCATGTGATTATCAGTTCCATCCGAAATCAACTGATAGCCCCGTGCGACGAATGCCGCCGCCATAGCCTCGGCGTTCTTCTTAACCTGAATAATATATTTCATGTATGATTCGCTGAGCGCCTCTCCAAATGCGATAGCCTTGGCCGCAATAATATGTTCAAGTGGCCCGCCCTGCGTACCAGGGAACACTGCCATATCCAGCACAGACGACATCATTCTGAGTTCCCCCTTAGGTGTTTTTTGTCCCATAGGGTTCTCAAAATCCTGCCCCATCATAATCATCCCACCGCGGGGTCCACGAAGCGTCTTATGGGTAGTAGTAGTTACCACATGGCAATGAGGCAGCGGATCGCTTAAAAGACCGCGCGCAATAAATCCGGCAGGGTGTGAAATATCCGCCAAAACCAGTGCCCCTATTTGGTCAGCCACAGAACGTATAAATTGATAATCCCAGTCTCTGGAATAAGCTGAGGCACCGCAGATGATAAGCTTTGGCTTTTCCTTCAATGCCACTTCCTCAAGCTTCTTATAATCGATTAATCCGCTTTCGCGATCTACGCCATAGAAAGATGGATTATACAGTTTCCCCGAAAAATTAACCGGAGAGCCGTGGGTTAAATGGCCACCATGAGAGAGATCGAAGCCTAGAATTTTATCACCTGCGTTAAGCAGCCCCAGGAGTACCGCAGCATTAGCTTGTGCACCAGAGTGGGGCTGGACATTAACCCATGCCGCATTGAACAAAGTTTTTGCCCGATCAATGGCGATACTTTCTACCTCATCAACCACCTCACACCCGCCGTAATAACGCTTTCCAGGAAGACCTTCTGCGTATTTGTTGGTGAGAACTGATCCTGCAGCCTCCATCACCTGAGGGCTTACAAAATTTTCAGAGGCAATCAGCTCTAAACCGGTTTCCTGACGTTCTTTTTCCTCCTCAATCAGGCTGAATATAAGTTTATCTCTCTTCATGAATTTATAAAATTGCTTTTGGAATTATGTTTTGACTATTCGGTGTAAAAATACAAATTAAGATTCGTTTGGATGCAGTGCGCGCTCAATTTTAAGCATGCTCATGGCCTGATTTCTAACTAGTCCCGGTAGCTACCTTCGCTTCGATCCAAAAATTATTATATCCCAACCCGCTGGAAATTGAAATAAGTTCCTGCTGGAGCATCTCGAGCATCGCCATGAAATTATATACAAAATGAACCTTATCCACCGAATTGGACAACAGATCCTTAAAATCAAGTCTCCGATTAATCTCAAGCAAATGTCGTATTACTCCCTTCTGTTGTTCTATGTCATACGGATATTGTGCAACCACATGCTGATCAGGCTCGCTTCGCTCTTCGCTGCGTGCAATGGCACGGTTAAAAGCAAGCATCAGCTTGTAAAGATCA
>CAZFQV010000033.1:0-12787 GCA_964521175.1 uncultured Sphingobacterium sp. | reverse complement strand
CACCGCCATCATGGAAGCCACCGGATCCACTGCAGAGACTTCTACTGCGCCGCCATCGCGTTCCTGCACAATCACATTACAGGGAAGCATGGTTCCGATCATATCTTCAGCCAATAGCGCCTGGTGCGCGAAATGCGGATTGCAGGCACCCAAAATTTTGTACTTTCTGAAATCAACATCTAGTTTCTTCTTTAAGGTTGCTTGTACATCGATTTCAGTAAGGATTCCGAATCCTTCCTTTTTCAACTCTTCAGTGACGTTCGCAATCACCGCATCGAAATCACCATGGATTGTTTTTGAAAAACAGTAGTTCATTGCTCTTAGATTTAAATTGTTAATTACTATGACTATACAAAGGTGCCACTATAAAAATGCATAGTTAGGAACATTTGTTACACAAGGCTTTAGCACCTTCCGGATTCTATACCGAATCTTTTCAAAACGCTTTCTAAGGGACAAAATCGCGTAATGGAAGACTGAAGTAAATTAAAGCCTACAAAAGCGGTAAGCCATAGCCAGCTTGAGTCATGCAGTTGCGACATGATTACACTAAGCAGGATCATCGATCCCGCTACTGTTCTTACAATTCTTTCTCTCATGATATTAATTTTTGATATAAGCTCTCTATTTAGAATCCATGCTGTTCTACCGGTAAAACGAATCCCCGGATCGGAAAAGGTAGTTTTTCCGTCTCATTATACTCTTTTATCAACCCCAGCACTTTTTCAGTCTTTTCTTTTTCTGTAAAACTAAACAGCATAAGGGAGTTGTAAGAATCGCCGGAACTCCCAAACCAGTTATACATCAGGTCTGCAGGAGCTCCGCCTTTAAATCCTGCTATCTCTGATACACTGAATACCTCTATTCCTGTTTCTTCGAAGATATCCGCAACTTTCTGTTGGCACTCTTTGATGCTTGTGATGATTAACAGTTTCATTCCGATCATTTTAAGATTTAATTAATTTATTTTTTTACGCATCATTCTATAATATAATAGGGGAACAACCAATAAAGTCAGGAAGGTGGAAGTAATCGTCCCCCCTATCAATGAAATAGCCAGTCCTTGAAAGATCGGATCGAACAATATAATTACTGCACCCAGTGCCACTGCACCGGCTGTCAATAAAATAGGCGTTGTCCGCACTGCTCCTGCTTCTATGATCGCTTGCTTTAAGGTCTCCTTCTGCTTTAGCCGGATATTGATGAAGTCAATAAGCAAGACGGAATTTCGCACCATGACACCTGCTAAAGCAATAAAACCAATCATAGAAGTCGCCGTGAAATAGGCCCCCATTATCCAATGTCCGACAATGATTCCGATGAGCGAAAGAGGTATGGCCGAGAGCATGATGATCGGGACTTTGAAATCCTGAAACCAACCCACAATCAAAATGTAAATCACAAAAATGACCACCAGAAAGGCAATCCCTAAATCACGGAACACCTCATAAGTAATTTGCCATTCGCCATCCCATTTCAGCGAGAAGTTGTTTTCAAGCTCCGGCGGCTTCGTATACTCTTCTTGCAGAGTGTAGCCCTGGGGCAGCCGGATGCTACTAAGCTGGTCTGAAATTTCGCTCATGGCGTACGAAGGGCTTTCGAACTCTCCAGCCATGTCAGCAAGTACATAGACGACTCTTTTTTGATTTTTGCGATAGATACTCTTTTCTTTGGCCTTTTTTGTGATGGTAACGACATCACTTATGGGCACCGGGTTCCCTTGAGAGTTTATTATTTTTATATTTCCCATGTCAGTCAGCCCCGATTTTTCTGCATCGCTTAATTGAAGGTTAATATTCACCGGTGCGAAACTGGCAGCTTGATGTAATATTCCTGCATTCATACCCGAAAGCGCGGCATTCATCGTAACAGCTATTTGCGACGGCATGATACCATTCCGCATAGCTTTTACTTTGTCTATTTCGAAGCGATATTCCTGTTGATCATCTTCTACCATCCAATCCGTATCCACCACATTAGGAGTCGCAGCAATCAGCTCCTTTACTTGTCTGGCTACTTCGATCTGCTGGTCGTAGTCGGGCCCATATATTTCAGCCACTAAAGTAGAAAGTACGGGTGGTCCGGGCGGAACTTCCACTAATTTAACATTGGCGTTATACCTTTTGCCAATCTGCTGTATCGCGGGTCGCATCTGCTTTACGATATCATGGCTCTGTATTTTGCGATCTTTTTTATCTACCAGATTGACCTGGATATCGGCTATATTTTCACCCTTTCTTAAATCATAGTGCCTGACCAAGCCATTGAAACTAATAGGACCCGCTGTACCGGTATACGCCTGATAGTTGAGCACTAGTTTTTGTTGTGAAAGGTATTGTCCGATTTCCCGGGATACCGCCGCCGTTCTTTCCAGCGTAGTTCCTTCGGGCATATCAATCACTACCTGGAACTCATTTTTATTGTCAAAAGGAAGCATTTTTACTGCGACGCTCTTTGTATAAAATAGCGCCATAGAGCTAAGCAGCACCAAGGCCAGGACACCCATAAATATCCACCGTTTCTTTCTCGACTCCAAAAGGGGGGTAATGAGGCTAAAGTAAATTTTATAGATACGTTTCTGTTCTAAGGGAATTGGGGCATTTTGAACTGAGTTCCTGTTTGCCTTTTCACGTAGAAACACATAGCCTAAGTAGGGCGTTAGTGTCAACGCCACCACCAGGGAAAGAATCATTGCGATAGAAGCACCTATCGGCATCGGACTCATATAAGGTCCCATCATGCCGGACACAAACGCCATCGGCAACACTGCCGCAATGACTGTAAAGGTTGCTAAAATAGTAGGGTTTCCGACTTCATTAATTGCATAAATTGCAGCCTGTCTAAAAGGTAGTCTCCGCATCTTAAAGTGGCGATGCATATTTTCTGCAATGATGATCGAGTCGTCCACCACAATGCCAGTGATAAATACCAGTGCAAATAAGGTAATACGATTCAGCGTATAATCCATCAAATAATAGCTGAGGAGGGTGAGTGCAAAGGTTACCGGCACTGAAAGAAATACGACCAGGCCACCGCGCCAGCCCATAGCCATCATGACAAATAGGGTCACCACCACTATGGCAACAAACAGATGAAATAATAATTCTGCTACCTTGTCTGACGCTGTCTCACCGTAGTTCCGGGTCACGCTTACGTGCATATCAGAAGGAAGGAGCTTATCTTCAAGATGTTTTACTTTACTTAAAATCTCTTCAGAAAGCTGCATCGCATCCGCTCCCTGCTTTTTTGCGACAGATAACGTGATTGCGGGATATTCTGATTTGAATGTATTGGCCTTTTCTGGCTCAGCCATTGCGTAAGCGAAAGATACGTATTCGCTGGCTGAAGCCGGGCCATCTTCTACCTGCGCCACTTGTCGCAAATAAACGGGTTGCTGGTTATTTACGCCTATTACCAGATTTTCCACTTCTTCAGCAGACGCCAAAAAACTACCTGTCTCTACCGCAAATACAGTATCATGCTTCACTAAGTTACCTGATACCATCTGCGCATTGCTCTCCCGAATATTTTTATGGATACTTAAGAAGTCTACATGATTGGAAGCCATCTTCTCTTTATCCAAAATCACTTTCACTTCACGGCTCCTTCCGCCAGTTAAATTCACCTCTGCGACATTGGACACTTTTTTTATCTCGTTTTTCAGCTCCTCACTAACTTGCCGAAGGGTGTAATCGTCATACTTTTCGCTCCAAATGGTTAGTCCTAAAACGGGAACATCATCAATAGATCTTGATTTTACCAGAGGCATACTCGCACCTTCCGGCATCTTATCCATGTTTTTCATGATCTCATTGTAGAGTTTCACCAAACTCCGCTCAATATCCTCACCTACGTAAAACTGTACGATCAGCATTGCCTGTCCCTTCATGGTAGTCGAATAAATATATTCTACCCCCTTGATGTTAGAAAGCATCTTTTCTATCGGCGCTACGATTTTCGATTCCACTTCCTCCGGCTCAGCACCTGGAAAGCCGATAAAAATATCAGCCATCGGCACTTCTATCTGCGGTTCTTCTTCGCGCGGAATAAGCAAGGTGGCATAGGCTCCGATAAGCAGGAATACCATCATTAATAACAGGGTTAACTTAGAGTGGATAAAGTTTTTCGCTATTTTTCCAGCTATTCCTCCGTTCATATCTTATCAATAATTATCAGTCTATAAATCATGTCTATCTTACTCTTACTGTGGTGCCGTTGTCTAAATTCCCATCGGCATACGCGATGAAGGCCTCATCATTATTCAGCCCTGAAAGGATCTCTACCCGGCTTCCGTACGTTTTCCCCAGCCGCACATATCTTAGCAAAGCCTTGTGATCAGGGCTCATGACATAAAGAGCGTTAAGTTGCCCCGTACGGGTGACGGCACTTAAAGGAACCAGCACCGCGCCGGTATTAGCTATAGTTGCCTTATCTTTAGTCGTGATACTGACTTGGGTATACATGCCTGCCTGTAAATTATTTTGCGCTTCAGATGGCAAACTTATTTTGACAACATATTGTCCACCTGTCATTATCGACGAAGGGCTAATTTCTACGATCGTTCCGGTATAGGTTTTATCAATCGACTTGATAGAGACTATAGCCTTAGATTTTAACTGGACTCTGCTGATTTCGGTTTCAGGTATCGTAGCTTTTACTTGTAAGCTTTTATTCTGTTCTAAAACCAAAACCGGCATCCCCGGATTTGCCAGACTTCCCGCATCGGCTAACTTCTGTGAAACTACTCCGGAAAACGGTGCCGTAATATTGGTGTAAGCAAGCATCGCCCGGGCCTCGGCCTTCATTTGGACAGCAGACTGCAGACCCGCTTTCGCAGCCTGATACTGAAGAGTCACATTATCCAACTCCTTGGCAGAGGCACTGTTTTGATTGTACAGGTTAATGAAACGCTGTTGATCCTTTTCCGCACTTTTCAAGGAAGCCGACGCGCCAGAAATCATCGCATCAGCCTGCGCAAGCCTCGCCTGTATATCTTCATTGCTGATGGTGACCAACAATTGGCCCTTGTTTACATGGTCGCCGACCCCGACTTTGACGCTGGTGATATATCCCATCACACGGGTACTGATATTGGCAGTCTGAACAGATTCTATCTGACCGCTTAGGGAAATAGACTGATCGATATTGGTCGATGGCTTTTCTACTCTGACCTGAACCGTCGCCGCCTTTTCCTTTAGCACAGCGTCATCAGTAGAGGAGGAACAGGCAGTTCCGAGCAAAACAAGAAATGCTAAAAAAAATACAATGAGATGCTGTTTAAGTTTCATAATTAATTTTGATTATTGGTAGCTGTTAAATAATTGATGTATGCCTGGCTTATGTTGTAATTCAAAGTCGCCTGAATAAGCGTTAATTTCTGTTGGGCCAGTTGAGTTTGCGCTGCCAGTACATCGGCGGTGCTTGCCAAGCCTTCTTTGTACCGGTTTTGCAGAATACGCAATGCCTCTTCTGACTGACTCATTGCAACATTATACTGCCTTATTTTAAATAGGGCATCTTTAAGATCGCGGTAACCCTTATCCAGCTGCAATTGACTTTCCTGCCGCATGGAATAAAGCTGTATACCGAGTTTTTCCTGCTCTAACTTCAATCCCGTAGCTTGTCTTTTCACGTTGTTGCCGTCAAAAACATTCCAGGTGAGCTGGATGCCGGCCAAATAAGAATTGGTATGGAAACCTGCTATTCTTTTATCATTCCACTGAAAAGATCCAAAAGAATTTAGCCTGGGTATATATTTCATCTTCGACGATTTTTCCATTAAGCTGGTTGCTTGCATCGCCTTTTCCAGAGCAATGAAGTCCGCTCTGTTATCCGACACCTTCCGCTCTGCATTTTCAAATGCCGTCGCTTGTTCCAGTTCCTCAGTAGTGTATAAAACACCTACCGGCTTATTCATCAGGAGACTCAGGTAATCAGAAGCATTCAAGCGATTGGATTTGGCTTCATTCAAATTGCTCTCCATTCCCAGCATTTGCACTTCTGCGTTTAGCAGATCCGACTTTTGGATAAGCCCCTGAAGTAAGCGGTTGTTAATAAATTCATAGATTTCTTTTGTAGTTGACAGCGCTTCTTCTAAAATGGAAACTGCTTGGTGGCTCATTTGCAATTGGTGGTAGGCTTTCTGTGTTTCGAAAGCCAAATACTCTTTGGCTCTGAGCGTTTTATACTGAAAACTTTCGACCTGCACCTGGGCACTTTTCTTCATGTAAACCGCATCGAGGTTTATGAGCGGCTGAAGCAACTCAACTTTTGTGGTAAAGTCAGCAGTCGCCGATGGGTGATTTAAAACGTTAGGGTTGAAATCAGCAGCGGTTACCGTTCTTTGTTGCAACTGAAATCCAAAAGCATTTAATGGATTATTTGTCGTTAAGGCCGAGTAAGAAAAGTTTAGCTGCGGGAGAAAGCCAGCTTTTGTTTGCTTGTACTTCTCCCTTGCAATGGCTTCGTCAAGTCCTGCCAATTGCGCCGCACTATTATTAGACATAGACCTCTCTATCGCCACTTTCAAAGAAAGAAATTCGGTTCTTTCCTGTGCCTGAGCATCTAAAAATACCAGCAGCCCGGAAAACAGCGTAAAAACTATCTTGCCGGCTGTCCTATACTTTTTCTTCAAAGTCTTCATTTGCGTTGTTTAATATTGCTTAGAATATCGTGTAGAATGAAAACAAAGGTGAACAGATAGCAGAACTCCTTCCGGTACATTTGTTGGATAGGGCGAAAATATCTTGAAAACGAAGGGGCGTGACTTATTCCACTGACCGGGTGTCACGGCAAAAAATTGAGGGATAAAATAAGAGGATAAAAGTCAATAGTCCGCTAATACTCTCCGTTCAGGTGTAGAGGTAATTAAGAAATCAGAATTGGCAATCGAAATCTGGTAAGAGTAGCCAATAAATTATCGAAAAGCATTCAAATGACCAAGTTCGTATTATAATAATTCGATGGTATTTCGTCCTAGCTTAACGATACCTTTTTGTTCCATAGTGCGCAATAAACGGCTTACGGCTTCTCGATGGGTATTTAATTCACTTGCTATTTGCTGATGGGTGATAAACAATGAGCTCGTGTGTAAGGCTTCCCTTTTTTTCTCTAAATAATTCAGTATCTTTTTATCTAAACTATTAAAAGCGATTAGATCGATTACTTCTATCAGCTCGGCAAAGCGATGGCTATAGGTGTTATTTATAAAGGCCTTCCATTCGGGATATTTGAATAATTGATCAATTAAACTAGTCGGAATCAGTAACACGCTAGCTTCATCCTCCGCTATTGCCTTTACCATACTTTTCTTCCTTGACTGGCAACAGTTAACCGCCATGGCACAGGTCTGTGACGGATACAGATGATACAAAAAGACCTCACGTCCCTCTTCATCTTCACGCACGATCCGTAGTGTCCCTCTGAGTACAATCGGTACAAAGACGAGGTCATCACCCGGAAAGATCAATACCTCAGCTCCTGCAAGCTCTTTTTTTCGCGACTTAGAAAGGATCTCCTTTATTAATGTCGGATCAGCAAATATTGAATCCAGAGTGTCCATACAGGTCAAAAATGCAACATTTTTTAATATACATGAAGTACTGACAGGAATAATTTATGAGGCATGTCAAAAAAAACTATCAACAATTATTATTTTTTTTTGGTTTTCTAATAATTAAGGATAAATTTATCCTTAATTATTAGACCGGGAAGCTTTTTGTCTTTATTGAGGATTTAGTATCCAGCGGCTTATGGAGGCGAGGAGCGACAGTGAGATTTTTATTAATAAAATTATCCTGTATGAAAATGTACCCTCGCGTGTTTATGGTGGCTATCGTCGCTACTTTTCTTCTCCATGATCTATCTCTCGCCCAGGACGAGAGTAATGAGATTTTCAAGAACAATTGTGCCACGTGCCATACCGTCGGACAGGGGCAGTTAATTGGTCCTGATCTGGCTCATATCCAGGAGCGACGATCGGACGACTGGATAATAAAATTCATTAAATCATCTCAGACGGTAATCAAATCAGGCGATAAATACGCCGATTCTCTTTTCAAGGCATTTAATCAGATGCCTATGCCCGACCATCCTAATCTTACAGAAAATCAAATCAAGCAGCTACTCGCCTATATCGGCGCGAACAGCGGACCCGCTGAAGCCGTTAAGGCCAGTGTCGGCCTGCTCTCCGGCGACAGCCAACGCGGTAAGGAATTATTTGTGGGTAACATTCGATTTGTCAACAAGGGCGCTTCCTGCAACTCCTGCCACAACGTAGAGATGAAAGGATTTGTCAGTGGCGGTGCATTAGCCAAAGATCTTACTCATGCGGTTACCAGACTATCTACAGCTGGGGTTGCCAGTATCATTTCCGGATTACCCTTTCCCCAAATGAAAGAAACCTATGTCTCCCGGCCAGTGACCGCCCAGGAAATAGCAGATCTCACCGCATTTCTTGCTAAGATCGATGAGCAGGCTCCTGTTAGGGCGGGCAGCAGCGTAGGAAGGTATCTGCTCGCGGGCGGAGTAATTGGAATCATCTTTTTGTTAGGTCTTTATTCATTTTTTTGGATCAAACGAAAAAAGCGTCCCGTTTATTTTTCGGTTTTCAAGAGACAGCTACGGTCCGTGTAAGATTTGGACGCAGTATGGATTTTAGCCATTGTCTTAAAGAATACTAGCATTTAATTAATAATCATTTCAATCATGAGTTGGATCAAAGACATCATTTCGCCACAGACCCGTAAGTGGGAAGAGTTCTATCGTAATCGCTTTCAACACGATCGGGTTGTACGCAGTACCCACGGCGTAAACTGTACGGGCGGCTGCTCCTGGGCAATCCATGTAAAAGAAGGAATTGTGGTGTTCGAAACACAGCAATTAGATTATCCGCTAATTGATAATACTCTACCACCCTACGAGCCGCGTGGTTGCCAACGCGGAATTTCTTATTCCTGGTATCTGTATAGTCCCTTACGGATAAAATATCCTCTTATACGCGGGACCTTACTCGATGCTTATCGCGAGGAAAAGGAAAAAGCCGGGGGTAATCCGGTTTTAGCCTGGGAGAATCTCCAGAAGAATAAAGAAAAGCGCAGCCGGTATCAAAATTCCAGGGGTAAAGGTGGCTTCCGAAGAGCAGCATGGGATGAGGCACTGGAAATAATGGCGGCTTCGAATATCTACACTGCCCAAAAGTATGGACCGGATCGGGTAATAGGATTCTCGCCTATTCCGGCAATGTCGATGTTGAGCTATGCCTCGGGTGCAAGGTTTCTACAGCTTTTTGGCGGCGTTAACCTGAGCTTCTATGATTGGTATTGCGACTTACCTCCGGCCTTCCCCGAACTTTGGGGTGAGCAGACGGATGTATGTGAGAGCGCCGATTGGTACAATGCAAAAATGATTGCAGATATGGGCACCAATCTGAATATGACCCGTACTCCTGATTGTCATTTTTTTGCTGAATCCCGTCACAACGGGACCAAGGCCGTCGTATTTTCTCCCGACTTCAGCCAATTGTGTAAGTATGCTGATCAATGGATAGCACTTCATGCCGGGAGCGATGGTGCTTTTTGGATGGCAGTGACGCATATTATCCTCAAAGAATATCATTATGAAAAAGGAACTCCCTATTTCATTGACTATGTTAAACGATATACCGACAGCCCGATGCTGGTTCGTCTCGAGAAAGTGGGCGATGTATATACTGCCGGACGGATGGTCCGCGCCAACGAGCTTTCTAAATGGAAAGATATTGAGAACGGAGACTGGAAATTTCTATCGATAGACCAGACAAGCGATGAGTTTGTGGTACCTAAGGGTACGATGGGTTACCGCTGGGACAAAGACGGGGGTAAATGGAATATGAAGTATGAGTGCGGAGAAACGGATCTGACTTATGACCCTGTGCTGACCTTATTAAACAGGAAAGACGAGGCACTGGAGGTGGAGTTTACAGAATTTGGTCTGGCAAGAAAAGCCCAGCGCGGTGTTCCTGTGATATGGCTTGACACCGTCAGCGGCAAAGTTCCGGTTACTACGGTGTATGATTTAATGATGGCACAATACGGGGTAGACCGAGGTTTAGGCGGCCAATACCCTACAGATTACAGCGATACTGATGCGGCTTACACGCCTGCCTGGCAGGAAATATTTACCGGCATTGATTCAAAAACGTTGCTTCAGTTTGCACGCGAATGGGCTGATACCGCAAATATCACCCAAGGGAAGTGTATGATATTAGTAGGTGCAGGGGTTAATCACTGGTATCACCAAAATCTTACGTATCGTGCAGGTGCCATGGCACTCATGGTTTGTGGATGTATCGGGAAAAATGGCGGTGGTTTGAATCACTATGTAGGCCAGGAAAAGCTGGCGCCGGTTGATTCCTGGTCGTCAATTGCCTTTGCAAAAGACTGGGTCCCTGTGTCAAGACTGCAACAGGCCCCAATATGGCATTATATCAACACCTGCCAATACCGCTATGATGGCAAATATTCAAAATATAATACCGTCCCCGAAAACAAGTGGACCGATAAACACGTGGCTGATACCATATTTACCTCGGTAAGAAATGGTTGGATGCCTTTTTATCCGCAGTTCAATGAGAACACTTTAGAACTTTCAAAACAAGCAGTCGGCAAGGGGGCGAAAAACGACGAGGACATTAAAGCTTTTGTCCTTGAAAAACTAAAATCGAAAGAGCTTAAATATTCTGTAAGCGATCCCGAAGCCGAGGTGAACTTTCCGCGGGTGTGGTACATCTGGCGCGGCAACGCAATACTCGCCAGCATGAAAGGACATGAGTATGCTTTGAAGCACTATTTAGGAACCCATAATAATCTTATTGCCACCGATGTGGATGACAAGCCTGAGGAAGTAAAGTGGCATGATGTGGCGCCTGTCGGGAAAATGGATCTGGTAGTGGACCTTAATTTTAGAATGGATTCTTCCGCACTCTATTCAGATATTGTTTTGCCAGCTGCTTCATGGTATGAAAAAGCAGATCTGAATACCACCGATCTGCATTCATTTATCCATCCATTAGGGCAGGCCGTGGCGCCTGTATGGGAATCGAAAACCGATTGGGATATCTTTAAACATCTCGCTAAAGCGACCAGTGAGATGGCGAAAGAACATTTTTCGGAAGTACAGAAAGATATCGTCATAATACCACTTTCGCATGATACACCCGATGAAATCACACAACCGACCGTCAAAGACTGGTACCACGGTGAGTGTGAAGCAATCCCGGGCAAGACCATGCACAAAATTTCCGTGGTTGAACGAGATTATACCCAGATCTATGAAAAATTCATCACCCTGGGTGAAGGTATTCGTGACAAAGGACTTGGTGCCCATGGCAATCATTATGAATGCCATGAAGAGTACGACGAAATGTGCACTTCACATCACTTTCACCATAGAAAATATCAAGATAAAATCCTCCCTTCTATCCAGGAAGACGAATGGGCCGCCAATGCAGTATTACACCTGTCTACGTTAACCAACGGAAAACTGACGAAGAAGGCTTATGAATATATGGAACAAAAAACGGGAGTTATCCTGGCCGATCTCTCTGCTGGCAATGAGGATGTAAAAATCCGCTATGCCGATCTGCTTGCGAAGCCACACCGATACAATACCTCCCCTGTCTGGTCCGGCTTAATGAATAACGGCAGAGCCTACGCAGCATATACCTACAATGTAGAGCGGCTCGTCCCCTGGAGAACGCTTACAGGACGGCAGCATTTCTATCTTGACCAGGAACTATATATCGCTTACGGCGAGCATCTGCCAACTTTTAAACCTGCACCAAGCGCAGAAGTCTATGGTGACCTCCGTGAAACCTGGAAACTAGGCAAGGCAAAAGCACTCAATTATCTTACTCCTCATGGAAAGTGGCATATCCATTCTACATATATGGAAAATCTCAGGATGCTCACTCTTTCCAGAGGTATTGAGCCCTGCTGGCTTAGTGAGATAGATGCCGGGGATCTCGGAATAAAAGATAATGACTGGGTAGAAGTACATAACGATCATGGCGTATATGTAACTCGCGCCTGTGTAAGCTCCAGAATCCCGCCGGGTGTGTGCGTGGTGTATCACGTACCCGAAAGAACCGTAGGCATACCAAAATCACAACTTCGGGGGAATAAGCGGGGTGGGGGGCATAACAGCGTAACCCGGATACACCTGAAACCCAATTTCCTCAATGGCGGCTATGGACAATTCTCTTATCACTTTAATTATTGGGGTCCGGTGGCTCCGCAGAGAGATACTCATGTAATTGTAAAGAAAATGGAAAAACTGGTTTGGTAATAGGATTGATGGATATAAAATAGCTCAAAAAAATACAGAGGGTCAATTTTTACTTTGTCAGAAAAAACGATTCAAGGTATCCTTAAATAGATTATAAATAACAATTCATAAACCATTAATTATGGACGTTCGCTCACAAATTGCCATGGTATTTCACTTAGATAAGTGTATCGGGTGCCATACCTGTTCTATAGCATGTAAAAATATATGGACCGATCGAAAAGGCGCCGAATACATGTGGTGGAATAATGTGGAGACTAAACCTGGAACAGGTTATCCCTCTAAATGGGAAGACCAGGAAATTTACAAAGGAGGATGGGAAAAAAGGAATGGAAAAATCAATCTGAAAGGCGCAGGCAAAAGACGAGGTCTAACCAATATCTTTTACAATCCCAACCTACCGGCGATTGATGATTATTATGAGCCTTTCACCTATAAATATTTGGATCTGATTGAAGCGCCG
>CAZFQV010000032.1:0-13057 GCA_964521175.1 uncultured Sphingobacterium sp. | reverse complement strand
CGTTCCTGGAAGATGGTACGCCTGTGGACATCGTGCTGAACCCGCTCGGGGTGCCATCACGTATGAACTTAGGACAGATCTACGAAACCGTTTTAGGATGGGCTGGTAAAGAGCTTGGCGTGAAGTTCGCTACGCCGATCTTTGACGGCGCTTCCCATGATGAAGTCGAAGAATGGGTTACTAAAGCAGGGGTTCCGACATCGGGAAGAACTTATCTATACAATGGTTTAACAGGTGATCGCTTCGATCAGCAAACCACGGTGGGCGTAATTTACATGTTGAAATTAGGTCACATGGTTGATGATAAGATGCACGCCCGTTCCATCGGTCCGTATTCATTGATTACTCAGCAGCCATTAGGGGGTAAAGCCCAGTTTGGTGGTCAGCGTTTTGGTGAGATGGAGGTATGGGCGCTGGAAGCCTTTGGCGCAGCAAATATCCTGCAGGAAATTTTAACTGTTAAATCTGATGACGTAGTAGGCCGTGCAAAAACCTACGAAGCGATTGTTAAAGGCGAGAATCTTCCGACGCCATCAGTGCCTGAATCATTCAACGTACTGGTTCATGAACTGAGAGGATTGGGATTGGATATCACATTAGATTAAGTGATGAGTTAAACGTTGTACGCCAGTTTTAGTACCCGGCGTACAACCTGAAACTTACAACTTACAACTCAAAAAAAGCTATGTCTTACAAGAAAGATAATAAAATCAAAAGCAATTTCACCTCGATAACCATTAGTTTGGCTTCTCCGGAATCTATCCTGGAACGTTCTAGCGGCGAGGTGCTGAAACCGGAAACGATCAATTACCGGACTTACAAACCTGAGCGTGACGGCTTATTCTGCGAACGTATATTCGGGCCGGTAAAGGACTACGAATGTCATTGCGGAAAATATAAACGTATTCGCTATAAAGGCATTGTGTGCGACCGCTGCGGTGTTGAAGTCACCGAGAAAAAAGTGCGTCGGGAGCGTATGGGACACATCAATCTAGTGGTGCCTGTTGCGCATATTTGGTATTTCCGGTCTCTACCTAACAAAATTGGTTACCTCCTGGGGCTGCCGACTAAAAAGCTGGATCTTATCATATACTATGAGCGCTACGTGGTTATTCAGCCTGGACTCAAAGAAAGTGACGGGATTCAGAAAATGGATTTCCTAACGGAAGAAGAATATCTGGATATCCTGGATACCCTCCCGAAGGAGAATCAATACCTTGATGATGCAGATCCTGAAAAGTTTATTGCAAAAATGGGTGCAGAAGCGCTTCAAAATCTATTGGGACGTCTGAATCTGGATCAGCTATCGTATGACCTCCGTCATCAGGCAGCTACTGAAACTTCTCAACAGCGTAAAACCGAGGCTTTAAAACGCCTTCACGTAGTCGAGTCTTTCCGTGGTGCCAATACCCGGATTGAAAATAATCCGGAGTGGATGATCGTCAAGATTGTACCGGTAATTCCGCCGGAGTTACGCCCATTGGTTCCCCTGGAAGGTGGTCGTTTTGCAACCTCTGACCTGAACGATCTTTATCGTCGTGTAATCATTCGTAACAACCGTTTGAAGCGCTTAATTGAAATTAAAGCGCCGGAAGTTATTTTGCGAAATGAGAAGCGTATGCTTCAGGAGTCGGTTGACTCCTTGTTTGATAACTCCCGTAAGGTTAATGCGGTTAAGACTGAGGGTAACCGTGCTTTGAAATCGCTTTCAGATATTTTGAAAGGAAAGCAAGGACGTTTCCGTCAGAATCTACTCGGAAAGCGGGTAGACTATTCTGCACGTTCTGTGATTGTTGTAGGACCGAATCTAAAACTGCATGAATGCGGTTTGCCTAAAGATATGGCTGCTGAGCTATTCAAGCCGTTTATCATTCGTAAGATGATTGAAAGGGGAGTAGTTAAAACCGTTAAATCTGCTAAGAAAATCGTAGACAGGAAAGATCCAATAGTCTGGGACATTCTTGAAAATGTACTTAAAGGGCATCCGGTATTGTTGAATCGTGCCCCAACGCTTCACCGTTTGGGTATCCAGTCGTTCCAGCCAAAATTGGTCGAAGGGAAAGCAATCCAGCTTCATCCGCTGGTATGTACCGCGTTCAACGCCGACTTTGATGGTGACCAAATGGCTGTCCATTTACCTCTGGGTAATGCTGCTATTCTGGAAGCCCAAATGCTGATGTTGGCTTCTCATAATATTTTGAACCCTGCTAATGGCACGCCGGTAACCGTTCCTTCACAGGATATGGTACTCGGTCTTTATTATATAACCAAAGGTCGTCGGACAGATGACACCCGTATTGTTAAAGGCCAGGACCAGATTTTCTACTCTTCTGAAGAAGTTATCATTGCGTATAATGAGCGCAAACTTGACCTTCATGCTTTCATTAAGGTTAAGGCCGATGTGAAAGAAAAGAATGGAGATATTGTCAACAAGCTTATTGACACCACCGTAGGTCGGGTGTTGTTCAATCAAAGGGTGCCAGTAGAGCTTGGATACATTAATGAGCTATTAACCAAGAAGTCACTTCGTGATATTATTGGCGAAGTAGTGAAAACTACCGGGATGGCACGGGCGGCACAGTTCCTTGATGATATCAAGGCATTAGGCTTCCAGATGGCCTTTCAGGGTGGACTGTCGTTTAACCTTCAGGATCTGAATATTCCTGCAGAAAAGGCGCAACTGATCACCCAGGCAAGCAACGAGGTTGAAGACGTAATGAATAGCTATAATATGGGCTTCATTACCAACAACGAGCGTTATAATCAAATCATTGACATCTGGACCAGGATCAATAATCGCCTTACCGCAAATGTAATGGCTCAATTATCTTCTGATAATCAGGGATTCAATTCCGTGTTCATGATGCTTGATTCAGGAGCCCGTGGTTCTAAGGAACAAATACGTCAGCTTTGCGGGATGCGTGGACTGATGGCTAAGCCTCAGAAATCAGGCTCAGGAGGAGAGATCATTGAGAACCCGATCTTGTCCAACTTTAAAGAAGGATTGTCGGTGCTTGAATACTTTATATCTACGCACGGTGCGCGGAAAGGTTTGGCCGATACCGCTCTAAAAACAGCGGATGCGGGTTACCTGACACGTCGTCTGGATGATGTGGCCCAGGATATGATCGTGGGTGAGACTGATTGCGGTACTTTACGCGGAATCTATACAACAGCCCTGAAGGATAATGAAGATATTGTAGAGCCACTATACGATCGTATTTTGGGAAGAACAAGTCTCCATGATGTATATGACCCATTAAGCAATAAGTTGATTGTGGGTGCAGGCGAAGATATCGAAGAGCATATAGCAGCCGAAATAGAAAATTCGGCTCTCGAAGGTATTGAGATCCGCTCCGTTTTAACCTGCGAAAGTAAGCGCGGCGTTTGTGCATTGTGCTACGGCCGGAACCTGGCTACAGGAAAACGCGTTCAAATGGGCGAGGCCGTGGGCGTGATTGCAGCTCAGTCCATTGGTGAACCGGGCACGCAGCTTACGTTACGTACCTTCCACGTTGGGGGTACCGCCTCTAACATCGCAGCGGAATCGCAAATTGTGGCCAAGTTTGATGGAGTCATTGAATTTGAAAATGTCAGGATCGTGAATCACGATACCGGAGACGGCGAGGTGGCCGTGGTATTAGGTCGTTCAGGTGAATTCAGAATCGTTGAACCAGGCACCAGTAAGATGATTATGTCGAACAACATACCTTACGGAGCTTTCTTATATGTTAAAGATGGCGATAAGATATCTAAAGGTGATAAGATCTGTAGTTGGGACCCTTATAACGCAGTTATTATCTCCGAATTTGAGGGTAAGGCTGAGTTTGAGTCGATTATAGAAGGAGTTACCTACAGGGAAGAATCTGACGAGCAGACCGGACACCGTGAAAAAGTGATCATTGACACCCGCGACAAAACTAAAAACCCGGTTATCCGCGTGGCGGATAAGAAAGGCAACGGGCTTAAAGGTTATAACATCCCGGTTGGAGCACATATCGCGGTAGATGAGAACGAGAAAGTTGGAATGGGGCAAATCATTGCGAAGATTCCGCGTTCAACAGGAAAAACAAGAGATATTACCGGTGGTTTACCTCGTGTAACCGAGTTGTTTGAAGCACGTAACCCGTCCAATCCGGCCGTTGTGACCGAAATTGATGGGGTAGTAACCCTTGGTGGTGTTAAACGTGGTAACCGTGAGATATCTATAGAATCGAAAGATGGCCAGATTAAGAAATACCTGGTTCCTTTATCTAAGCATATTCTGGTTCAGGATAATGACTTCGTGAAGGCTGGTATGCCATTGTCTGATGGCTCTATATCTCCGGCCGATATCCTGGCCATAAAAGGCCCGGCTGCAGTACAGGAATATCTGGTGAACGGTATTCAGGAAGTTTACCGCCTACAGGGTGTGAAAATCAATGATAAGCACTTTGAAACCATCGTCCATCAGATGATGCAGAAAGTGATGATCGAGGATGCTGGTGATACCCGCTTCCTGGAGAAAGAACTGGTCGACCGTTGGGATTTCCAACTGGAGAATGATGAGATATACGATAAGCGCGTGGTAATTGAACCAGGTGATTCCACAATCCTTAAGGCCGGACAAATTATTTCTGTTCGCAAATTAAGAGATGAGAACTCTGTTCTTAAGCGGAAGGATATGAAACTCGTTGAAACACGGGATGCTATTCCTGCCACATCCAGCCAGATTTTGCAAGGTATCACCCGTGCTTCACTCGGAACCAAATCATTCATCTCGGCGGCTTCCTTCCAGGAAACTACTAAAGTGCTCAATGAGGCGGCAATCAGTGGTAAACGCGATAACCTGTTAGGTCTGAAGGAGAATGTGATCGTTGGTCACCTGATCCCTTCCGGTACCGGCTTACGCCAGTATGAGCGTATCATCGTCGGCTCGCAGGAAGAATACGATAAGCTGCTGGCATCAAAACTTGAAGAAGCAGAAATTTAATGCTTGCTGATAACTAATTTAAGTCCTTCCTTTGCGGGAAGGACTTTTTTATTTAAAGAAAATGGAAGAACAAAATATCGAGAATCAGTTAAATATTGAGCTGTCTGAGGAAGTAGCCGAAGGCATTTATTCTAATCTTGCTGTGATCACCCACTCCAATACCGAGTTCGTTTTGGATTTTGTGCGAGTGATGCCTGGCGTTCCGAAGGCCAGGGTGAAATCCAGAATTGTCTTGACTCCTGAGCACGCGAAGCGGTTTATGCGTGCCCTTGAAGATAATGTTGAAAAGTTTGAAGCATTAAATGGGCGGATAAAAATTAATGAGGAACCGCCCGGCTTCCCGATGAATTTCGGTGGGCCGCCAGCTCAGGCATAAATGAGAAAGCGTCTGCATAAACTTGTTTATGGGTCTCATCACCCTAAAAAGAATCTGTCTCAGGACGCAACAAGTCATGTTTCAAAAATCAAAGATGTGTGGAACAGCTCGGAATATCATGACTTTGGGATTGAACGGATTCTGAGATTATTTTTAGTGGGTTCGAAACTGTTCTTCCCAGGGGTGTATATTGAAGCGCTCAGCAAAAAACTACGCTTTTATAAGCAGAAAATCGTTGGAGAGTGTTATGTACTTTTCAAGACCGCTACTCCTTTTATAATTCTATACTTCGGCTTGTGGAATCTGCATTGGCTTTATATATTTAATATTTACCTGCTGGTCGAGACTTTTTTGCATATTCTCCACAAAATATTTCTGCCTGAGTATGACCCCGGCCGAATGCCCAACAGATCTGTCATCCTTCTATTTTTTAATTTTATTGAAGTGATTGCTTCTTTTGGAGTAATTTATGCCGCAGGCAATTACCTGAATCCGCCGATAAATAGTTGGATTGACGCTTTATACTTTAGCTTTATTACCGGAGTGACCGTGGGTTTCGGTGACTTTTATCCGGTTAACGACGATGGGAAAATTCTGATCATCACCCAGGTTATAAGTACTCTGGCATTTCTCTTCCTATTTTTTAACTTCTTTGCGCCCCGTTCCGAAAGGCCTAAAAAGAATCATCCAGATCTTTAAAGATCGTGTCGGGATTAGAGGGATCATACCATTTTAAACCCCCAGATTTTTTAAGCCAGGTTAACTGCCGTTTTGCATATCGTCTGGTATTTCGTTTGATCTTGTCAATAGCGCTGTCAAGAGTATCCTTCCCGTCTAAATAGTCGAATATCTCCGAATACCCGACGGTATTTAAAGGATTCAGATGCCGGAAGGATTTAAGACCCGCTACTTCATCTATCAGCCCGTCGATGATCATCTTATCCACTCGCTTGTTAATGTTTTGATATAACTTCTCCCGGTCGGTATTAAGGCCAATCTGAATGGCGTCAAAGGGTCGTGGATTGTGCTTTTTTATTCTGAACGCCGAAAAAGGTCTGCCGGAAGTTTCAAACACTTCCAATGCTCTGATTAGGCGCTGGGGGTTATTTATATCAACTTCCGAATAATAGGAGGGGTCAACTAATTGGAGCTTTTGCTGCATGTGCAACAAGCCTTTTTCAATGAGTTCCATATTTAGTTTGCTTCGAACCGCCGGATCAGCCTTTGGGAGCTCATCGAAGCCATAGAGTACTGCATTTATAAACAAGCCCGAACCCCCCACTAATATTAACTGATCATGAGTCTTGAAGAGATTTTGAATTAATTTAAGGGCAGCTTTTTCATAGTCGCCAACACTAAAATTATCGGTAACAGAATGGGAATTTACGAAATGATGTGGTACAGCTTTGAGTTCGCCGGGGGAGGGTTTGGCCGTGCCGATGTTCATCTCCCGATAGAACTGCCTGGAATCCGCCGAAATAATTTCAGTATTATAATGTTGTGCTAACCCGATCGCTAAAGCAGTTTTGCCAATAGCCGTTGGCCCGGCGATAACGATCAGTTGTTTAGCCATTTGGCGATATTCTTTGGGCTGATTTAATAGTCATCACTCTGAAGATCTTCAGGATCATAGCCCTCGTTATCAGAAAACTCATCTAGAAATTCATCTTTCTCTTCATCTTCTTCCGAGGCGCTACTGTGGTCGTGAGAACCCTCTGAAGTACTTAATTTCTCGAGTTCATCCGTATCCTCGGGTTTAAAGTCTTCTTCGTTCAGAAAATCAAAGTCGTCGGAAGACGAAACCGCAACCGCTGGCGGGAGAACACCGCCACTACCTGCAATTTTCGGAGCCTGACCAACGCTTCTGGAAACGTAGGGATAGGTTTTGCCCGCTTCTTCATTCAAGGTGATTCTAATCAGCTCAACATGGAAATCAAACGGCCTCTCGAAATTATAGATATAATAGAATTTCTGATGCGGGTCATCAATAAACTGACTAAGCTTAGCAGCAGCCATAGTCGTAACCCCATTATCTATCTTACGCTGATTAGGCATATAAGCGATCTCCTGGCCCTTTAACCATTTATCATTACTTACATAAAATGATGACGAAACTTCAGCTTTATATGCTGTAGACCCATGAATACTCTTATGGAGATCTTCAAAAGTTTGGTTTGATTTGATATCGACATCCATTTCGACATCATCATAATCCTCAAATGAAACTCTGAATCTATATATGGCCATTACTGTTTATTTTTTATTGTTTTTACAAAATTACTATTTGGAATACTGATTAGATATTGGTTTTATTCATTTAAAAAATCTATTGTACGAGTTTCACGGGTCTCAGCCCCATATCCTCACCTTTTTTGAGCATGAATGCGAGGGCTTCTTCACGTGAATTCTTTATTTCTCCTTCAAGAATAGCTTCACGTATTTGATTTTTAATTATCCCGACCTCTCTACCCGCCTTCAAATTAAATGCCAGCATAATATCATCGCCCGTCACTGGGGGCTGCCAATTTCTGATCTGATCTCTTTCCTCCACATCTTTGAGCTTTTGTTTCACCTGCTCGAAGTTGCGTCGGTATTTTTTCAGCTTATATTCGTTCTTGGTCGTTACGTCCGCATTGCATAATAGCATAAGCCCTTCGATATCATCGCCAGCTTCAAACAAAAGCCGTCTGACTGCCGAGTCGCTCACTACATCCTGGGCAAGTACAATCGGCCTCAGATGAAGCTGAACTAGTTTCTGCACCATCCTCATCTTATCGTTAAGTGGTAACTTAAGCATTGCAAATATTTTGGGCACCATTCGTGCGCCACGGTCTTCATGGCCGTGAAAGGTCCATCCATGGCCGGGTTCAAATCGCTTGGTAGCCGGCTTTGCAATATCATGAAGTATTGCTGCCCATCGTAACCACAGGTCTGTGGTATTTTTTGAAATGTTATCGAGTACCTGTAAAGTATGATAAAAATTGTCCTTATGCGCCAGGCCATCTCTTACCTCCACGCCCTGTAAATCTACCATTTGAGGAAAGATTTCTTTAAGTAAGCCGGTGTCAAAGAGGTAGTTGAATCCTACGGAGGGCTTCGGACTGAGGATGATTTTATTGAGCTCATCACTGACTCGTTCCATGGAAACGATCTTAATCCTCTCCCTTTTCTTCTTGATCGCGTCGATTGCGTCCTCATCGATATTGAAGCTCAGCTGGCAAGCAAACCGGATGGCTCTAAGCATTCGGAGTGGATCATCAGAAAAGGTTTCTGCCGCAGCAAGAGGAGTGCGTATTAATTTATTCCGGAGGTCCTCTATCCCGTTAAAAGGGTCTATAAGTTGCCCGAAATTCGATTTATTTAAAGCCAGCGCCATCGCATTAATCGTGAAATCTCTTCGCTTCTGGTCATCCTCCAGCGTTCCGTTCTCAACGATAGGCTTGCGTGATTCTGCCCGATATGATTCTTTTCTCGCACCCACAAATTCTATTTCCAGATCATCACTACGGAGCATCGCCGTGCCGAAATTTTTAAAAACAGAAACTTTGGTCTTCAATATTTTGGCAGCTGCTTCCGCAAAGCGTATTCCATTGCCGACTACCAGGATATCAATATCTTTTGACGGACGGTTTAACAACAAGTCTCTTACAAATCCTCCGATAACGTAAATTTCATCCTGGGTTTCTCCGGCAAGCTCGCTAAGTTTATTAAATATAGGGTGTTGTAAGCGCTCTTTCATATAAGATTTAAACTGGACCTGTCGCAGATAAGAAGTGTATAATACATAAGATAAATACAAAGGACTGCATATTCCTGCGATTTTTCAACAAATCTAAAGAATAGCCCCAATTTTAGAAACCTACCTTCTGATAAATGAAAATTTGCCGCCGGCTTCCAGTTTCATAATCGTCGAAGGCTTATTTTCTGACATTTGATCTTGCTCGTAATCTATAATGAGATCTACGCCCTCCATAATAGCGTCATTAATGTCCCTGAAACTCTGTGGAGAGGGCTGACCGCTAATATTTGCTGAGGTAGAAACAATCGGCTTTCTGAATCGCTGTAAAAGCATTTCGCAGAACGGATGCTTAACAATTCGGATTCCTATGCTACCATCAGCGGCTACTACATTAGAGGCCAGGTTCTTCGCATCTGAAAAAATGATAGTGAGTGGCTTCTCGGCGTATTCTATCAGATGATAGGCAATTTCCGGAACCTCCTGTACGTATCCTGGTAATTTGTTCTCTGAGTCCAGGAGAATAATCATGCTTTTGTCGTCTGAACGTCCTTTGAGCGTGATTATCTTGTCTACCGCTTCCGGGTTTGTAGCATCGCAGCCAATTCCCCATATTGTATCTGTCGGATAAAGGATAAGGCCGCCGTCTTGCAACACCTGGAGCGCTCTGTTTACCTGTTCTTTAAGCATTTTGTATAGTATTTTTATAAAGCGTAATAAGCTGGGTGGCAAGCACCGAATCGTCAAATTTTTTGAGATGCTGATATCCGGCACGGACCATTTCCATTCTTTTTTCAGGATTTTCAAGTAAGCTTTGTATTGCTGTGGCTAGTTCATCAGCCTGATCAGGGTGGATATAAATGGAGCCCTTTCCGCCTGCTTCCTCCAGGCAGGAACCCTTTGCTGCAATAACAGGTATGCCCGAATGCAATGCTTCGATGATCGGAATTCCGAATCCTTCGAATCGGGAAGGATAAATAAAGATTGCTGCCTGCTGGTAGATGGCCGGCAGATCGTGATGAGGGACATTCTTTAAGAACTGCACTCGCTTTTCCATGCCATTCTCCAGAATAAAATTCTTCACTTTTTCACTGTAGGGCGTGTCCTTGCCGATCACAACCAGCGGAGTTTCTTCAATCTTCTGCAATGATTTCGCGAGAAGCATTAAATTTTTTCTTTCTTGGATCGTGCCAACATTCAGCAGGTAGCCAGATGGTAGATTATACTTCTTCCGGACTCTGTTTTTTTCATTTTGAGATACCTTCTGATGAAAAATGGGGTCGCAGTTTTGGTAGATAACGTCAATATGATCTTCCTCAATGCAAAAAAAGTAGATTAGGTCTCTTTTTGTTTGTTCACTTACAGCAATCACCTTGTTTGCATTCGACGCAGCATACCTGAACTTCATCTCGTATATTTTCCGATCGGCCAAAGGATAGTATGCCGGATAGCGCATAAAGATAAGGTCGTGTACCGTTACGACAGCGGGTATCCTGGCTTTTTTAAGACTAAAAGGTATCTCGTTACTGAGACCATGAAACAGCTCTGTTTTATGCCTTTTGAGATCTGAAACAATGCTATAGCTTCTCCACCAGGCCTTGAAAACACGCTTTGCGGGATACTGATAATTTATCTCAGAGAGTGCCAATTGGGGTAAGGGAGGTTTTACTGCGTATACCGTATAATTATTTTCAGGATAGAATTCTTGCAGAATCCTCAGCACATACCTGCTGTAATTTCCTAAGCCTGTAACGTTTTGGGTTACCCGTTTGCCGTCGAAACCTATTTTCATCAGAGATAAAAGGCTGGAATTTATTCCAGTCTTTTAGTTTTTATTGAGATTATAAACTCAGACCGCAACATTGTTTTCTCTTAAAGCATCGTTCAGAGAGGTCTTTTTGTCGGTTGATTCTTTCCGTTGGCCGATGATGAGCGCACAAGGCACCTGGAAGTCTCCGGCAGGAAATGTTTTAGCATAAGAGCCGGGGATAACCACCGAACGCGCAGGAACGAATCCTTTATATTCTACAGGAGCATCACCGGTTACATCAATAATTTTGGTCGATGCAGTCAATACGACATTGGCTCCTAAAACAGCTTCTCTTTCTACGTGAACACCTTCCACAACAATGGCTCTGGAGCCAATGAAACAATTGTCCTCAATAATCACCGGAGAAGCTTGTATGGGCTCCAGGACGCCTCCAATGCCTACACCACCGCTAAGGTGAACATTCTTTCCAATCTGAGCACAGGAGCCTACTGTTGCCCAGGTGTCGACCATAGTGCCTTCGTCTACATAAGCACCTATGTTTACATAGGAGGGCATCATGATTACCCCTTTAGCGAGATAAGCTCCATACCGAGCGATACCATGCGGGACCACCCGAACTCCATTTTCTTTATAGTCTGTTTTTAATTTCATTTTGTCATGAAATACGAAGGGGCCGACAACGGTTTCTTTCATCTCCCTAATCAGGAAATAAAGAATCACAGCTTTCTTCATCCATTCGTTTACATGCCAGCGAGAGCCAATCTGTTCGCCAACGCGCAATTCCCCTTTATCCAGGTGAAGAATTATCCGTGCTATAGCGTCTCTGTATTCTTTGAAATTAATAAGGTTTCTGTCTTCCCAGGCTCCCTCTATAAGTTTTTTTAATTCTGCAGTCATACTATATTTTTGAGCCAAAATAAGGGAATTTTCTTGCAATCACTACACCTGAATGGTATTGTTGTGTAAATTTGCGTTATGCCGGAAATGGAGAAATTGCGTATCGACAAATATTTGTGGGCGGTGCGGGCATTTAAAACCCGTAGTGTAGCTACCGAAGCCTGTAAGGCCGGACGTGTTAAAATGGGAGGTCAGAATCTTAAACCCTCACATATCGTAAAGCCGGAGGAGGTTTATACCGTACAGAAAGGGGCTGAGCGGAAAACAATCAGAGTTATCGCCTTGCTGGAAAGAAGGGTGGACGCCAAGACGGCTGTTACCTTTTATGAAGACCTTACGCTCCCGGAAGAGAACCAGGCCTTTAAATCCGTGTTTCATTCACCAAATTTAGCCAGAGACAGGGGAGCGGGTCGCCCGACCAAGAAAGACCGCAGGGAGATTGATGAACTGCGTGAAGGATGGTTTGATTAATTGGTCAGAATACCATTTTAAGAGGGGAGCTTTCCCAGGATTTAAACACATCGAGCGCTTCTGCTCGTAAGAGCTGCTTAAGTGCTAGTTTCCTCTTAGGTGGAGCGAGGGCTAGTTCTTCGTAAATAAATTGATCATCAAAGCCGATATTTCCCGCATCTTCCCTGGTATTTGCATAGTATACGGTATCTATCTTTGCCCAATATATGGCACCCAGACACATCGGACAGGGCTCGCAACTGGTATATATTATACAGCCGGAAAGATCAAAGGTCTTCAACTTTTTACAAGCCTTTCGGATTGCTGCGACTTCTGCATGAGCCGTAGGATCCATGCTCGTAATCACTTTATTAGCGCTGCTGGCGATGATCTTTCCATCTTTGACCACTACGGCACCGAAAGGGCCGTCCAAACCTTTCTCCGTGTTATCACGGGAAAGCCTGATAGCTCTCCTCATAAACTTATCATGTTCCTTGCTTTCCATATACCATTTAAACTGATTAAGAAGGGTAAATTTGGGATGGCTATTAACAAAAAAACCCGGCTTAGCCGGGGTTTGATCTATATTCTGCAGAACTTTATTTTTTCTCTTTTTTATACAATTCGTTTAATCCATTAACTACCTCTTTGGTTACGTCCAGGCTTTCGTCAGCGTATAAAACCGTTGGATTAGCTTTTGAATAAGTCAGTACCATCTTATAACCCTTAGCTTTGGCGAAATCCTTCAGGAAATCGGAAACCTTGTTATACAATTTTTCATTTTCCTGTGCTTCTTCGTTGGCAAGTGCATTGCCGGCATTCTGATTATAAGTAGCCAATTCCTGCTGCTTTCTA
>CAZFQV010000031.1:0-13160 GCA_964521175.1 uncultured Sphingobacterium sp. | reverse complement strand
ATTTTCCGTGTGGATCGAAATAGTTCCCTTTTCTTGCATTTTCTTGAATTTTTTTTTTTTTATATTATGCTTATATCAATACTTATTCTAATTGATATTTATGTCATATTGACACTTTCAAGTAGATTTTCAGACTTTAAGATACGAACGCGGAAACTCTACCGAATTAGCTTCGGCACATTTGTTGTATAAGCGATGACACGCAGGCGGGTAAATATTGCTCGCATAACTAATCGTATTAATACCGCGCTTTTATGATCAACATTCCACCTTACGGAAATAAGCAAGCAGGCAGATGCCTGCTTTTTATAGCAGCTCTTTTCGGTCTGTTTTTTTCTTCCTGCCGAAATATGGGTAATAAACCACAGACCTCGCTCGATAGTACCTATTATATCAGCTATATGGCGAAAGACCCCTTATTAAAGGAACAGGCCGGGTGGTTAAAAAAATTCTATAGGGAAAGAGAGTTTGAACTGGGCTGGTTTAAAAATAATAAGATAGTTCCTCAGGCAGAAGAAATGCTTGATGTCATTAAAAAAGCGGATGAGGATGGTCTCAATCCTCAAAAGTATCAGTTTGTAGATTTCGATAAACTGTTCGCCGAGTTAAAATCTTCGAGGCGGAACATCGATAAGTACGCGGAAATTGAAAAAGAAATAGATGTAGCATTGTCGGCTACTTATTTCGTTTGGGCTTCAGATTTCTACAGAGGTGTAGTTATTCCCGCAGAAAATAAAGAAATAGAATGGGACGTGAAGAAAAACAGGATGCAGTTGGATAAGGCATTAATGGTGGTTCTAAATGAACTTGAAAGTCGATATCCTTATGCCAGTTTTGATCACTTGCATCCCGAATATGGTAGGTTAAAGAGCGGACTCGCCAAGTATAAAAAAATCAGAGATGAAGGAGGGTGGCCAAAGGTGAGCGCTGATGCGAAATTGAGAGTAGGACAGCGGGCAGCGGTGGTTCCGGCATTGAGAAAACGTTTGGGCCTGGCTGGTGATGACGCTGTGTATAGTGCTGACTTGAGTCAGGCTTTAAAGAAATTTCAAAAATCACAGGGTTTGAAGCCTGACGGCGCCCTGGGTGCTGAAACCGCGAAACAGTTAAACATTCCGGTAGAAGAACGTATTAAACAGATCATTCTTAACATGGAAAGATGGCGCTGGCTGCCGCAAAGTCTTGAACCTAACTATTTGATGGTTAATATTCCTGAATATAAACTTTTTGTAGTAGAGGACAACAAGAGAAAAATGTCTATGAACGTGATCGTCGGTAAAACGATGAATAGTACGCCTGTATTCAGTGATAAAATGGAATATGTGGTTTTGTCGCCGTATTGGAATGTCCCGGTTAGTATTATTATGAATGAGATTGGGCCTAAGGTTGCTGCAAATTCTGCTTACCTGGACCGCCTGGACATGGAGGTGATAGATTCAAAAGGCGAGGTGATAAATCCCTCGTCAATAGATTGGAATTCGATAACCGAAGAAAACTGGACGTACACGTTGCGGCGGCGGCCCGGACCAAAAAACGACTTGGGTGATGTGAAATTCATTTTCCCGAATTCTAAAGATATCTATCTTCACGATACCCCCCATAATGAACTATTCAGCCAGGAGAAGAGAGGATTTAGTCACGGTTGCGTAAGAGTGGAGAAACCGCTTGAACTTGCGGAATATCTTTTGAAAGAAGTAGGATGGACCAGTAAAGAAATTAAGGCTGCCATTGCAGAACGTAAGGAAAAGCAGGTTAAGTTGAAAACTGATTTACCTGTATATCTGGTTTATTTTACCGCCTGGGCTGACGATGATGGAACTGTTCACTTCCGCGATGATATATACGGACATGATAAAACCCTGGCAGAAAAGTTGATTAGCCAGCCCCCAGCTCCTAAGCCTAAAGCTTAATATTGAAGTGAAAGGGTTAAGCTTCCAGCTTGAATTCAGAAGTCGTATGAAACTGAACATCGGGAAAGTCGCGCTTAGCCAGGTTTAAGGTCCAGTCGTTGTCTGCCAGAAATACTGGGTTTCCTTCTTTGTCAGTAGCGATATGATTCTGTCTCCTGTGGATGATTTCATTCAGACTCTTCTTGTCTTTGGCTGTCATCCAACTGGACTTTCTGAATGTAAGGGGCCTAAAAGCACATTTTGCGCCATATTCATGCTGTAGCCTAAAACTGATAACCTCGTACTGCAATTCGCCCACAGTGCCGATGATTTTGCGATTTCCCGGCTGTTGTACAAACAGTTGTGCGACCCCTTCTTCGGTAAGTTGCTGAAGGCCTTTTTCAAGCTGCTTCGATTTCATAGGATCCCTGTTTTCCACCTCCTTAAAAATTTCCGGCGAAAAACTGGGTATCCCTTTAAACTGCAGCTGTTCACCCTCCGTCAGCGTATCGCCGATCTTGAAATTTCCGCTGTCGTATAAACCAACTACATCACCCGGCCAGGCTTCTTCTACCAGGCTTTTTTCATTGGCCATAAAATCCATTGGATTTGAAAACTTGAGTTTCTTGCCGGAACGGACATGATAGTAGAATCTATTTCGTTCGAATTTCCCCGAGCAAATTCTCATAAACGCGATCCGGTCCCGATGGTTGGGATCCAGGTTGGCATGGATTTTAAAGACGAAGCCGGTAAATGGTTTTTCTGTGGCCAGGACAATGCGCTCAGTCGCTTCCCGACTTTGGGGGCTCGGCGCGATAGAAACGAATGTATCGAGCAACTCGCGGATCCCGAAATTATTAATAGCACTTCCGAAGAAGACCGGAGCGAGCAGGCCTTCGAGGTAGAGGTTTTTGTCCAATTTGCCATAAACCCCTTCCACAAGTTCCAGATCTTCCTGCAGCGTGTTTAATTCGTTCTCCTTGAGGAATTTTGTAAGAAGCTCATCTTTAAGATCTTTTACCTGAATCACAGGCTCTGTAATCTTGGATTTATCAGGCATGAAAAGATTTAGCTGCCGGTTGAAAATATTATAGACTCCCTTAAAGTTATGACCTTGACCAATAGGCCATGACAATGGACATACACTGATCTTTAAATTGTTTTCAAGTTCATCAAGTAAGTCGAATGTGTCCTTGCCCTCCCGATCGAGTTTGTTGATAAAGATAATGACTGGGGTATTCCGCATTCGGCAAACATCCATTAGCTTTTGGGTCTGCTCTTCAACGCCTTTAACGCTGTCGACAACAAGAATTACGCTGTCAACTGCCGAAAGAGTCCGGTATGTATCCTCAGCAAAATCTTTGTGTCCCGGGGTGTCCAAAATATTAATCCGTTTTCCTCCATATTCAAAGCCCATTACCGAGGTAGCAACCGAAATACCTCTTTGCTTTTCGATCTCCATGAAATCAGAGGTACTGCTCTGGTTAGCCTTATTGCGCTTGACAGTTCCGGCTGTATTTATTGCCCCACCGAACAGCAAAAACTTTTCAGTGAGGGTGGTTTTCCCTGCATCCGGGTGACTTATAATGGCAAAGGTTTTTCTTTTCTCTATTTCGGGATGAGACATAAATTCGAGGGATGGCTATTAAGATGTGGCTTTTTCAGGACGGTCGGATGATCGGCTTAGCGCGTTTATTTTCATAAAAATGCAAAGTTAATAATATTTACTAATCTATTTTAGGATCACTTCGGTAGCGCCGTATCCAAACTTTTCTTTATAGGCGTCCATAAACGTCTTAACCTGGGGATGTTTACTAACCACCTTATGAATTTCATTCCTGAGTGTGCCATTACCCACACCGTGGATAAAAATCACAGATGGTAGTTTATGTACGATAGCCGAGTCAAGGCTATTACGGAAATATGCAAGCTGAATCTCCAGAATCTCTCCTTTGCTCAGAAATTGGTAATCATCACGCAGCTTTTCGATATGCAGGTCTGATATTTTCTCTGCATTAGAGATCTCCCTTGTTTCTGGCGAGGGCGTATGAAAACTCTCTTTTAATTTTTGAGGATCGATAAGTGGCTCATCACTATTCATTTGAAATAACCATACTGCCTGATCAAATAATTCAATTTGCTTTTTTGCACCTGAGAAATCCTTTGCCCGAAATTTCTCTGAATATAGAATAGGCTGCTCCAGTTCTGAATTTTCTATGCTGTGGGATAAAATCTGAAAATGAAACTTCGGCCACTGGTCAAGCTCAGTCAGCGAGGCCGAATGAACTTTTATTGCAGTCCCGGGTTTGATTAGACCAGCATACTCCCCATTAAATTTCCCCGGTTTTTCAGTCGTTAGACGAGCGAGCAGCAGATTTGGAGTGCTATTTAACAGTTGAAAATGCACAACAGAACTCACTTTTTGATCTGGCAAAACTGCGAGAAAAATTCCTTTTAGGCTTAGAATATTTGGAATTGGTTCTGGAACGTCATCTTCTTCCGAAGCCATGGCATGCCCATAAACCCGGGTTACCTGACTGGCAAGCACCGGAATCTCAAAACCCTCTTCGTCGGTCACTGCTATGGTGATATCGTCAATAATACGGGTAATATAACCTTCGCGGCGCTCGTCAACGAAACGGACGAACTCGCCTAATTTAAATTTCATAATGTTAGCTGCTTAGAAAAGAGATAGCGAGAGATAAAATTACCAATATTTTAGCGATATCAGTTAAAATAAATCGTAGCCTCAAAATCTGCTCTTTAATTGGTAATTCTAATTCAACCTTTTACCTTGAGATCGCATGGTCTGGATTGAAACGATTAGTGAGACCGTATATCTGTAAAACCAGCAACTTTTAAATGACAATACTGTAAAAGCGGGATTTTATCCGTTTATAGGCTGTAAAATTCAGGTTTATTGCCGATATTTGTGTTTATTTTAAATATTTATAATGATGGAAATTAAAGGTTTAATATCTGCTGTGTTTTTGATAACACTTTTTGCCGCATGCAATTCGGCTATAGATACATCTGATAAGAATGAGGCTGACTCTACTATTGCGGCAGTGCCTGCCGATATCAGGGATGATCAGACCCAGCAGGTTTATGATGACTATCTTGTACTCAAGGATAATCTGGTCGCTTCTGATGTGACCATGGTGCAGAATGCAGGTAAAGATCTGGCAGAGTCGTTAGCGAAAATCGATGGCTGCGAAAATACAGCTGCTTTAGCATCGAAAATTGCCGGGTCTGACAATTTAAAAGCTCAAAGGAGTGATTTTACTGCGCTCAGCTCAGACATTATTGCGCTAATGAAGCATACGGAATTAAATTCCGGACAATTATTCGTTCAATACTGTCCTATGGCAAATGATGGCGATGGAGCTTACTGGCTCGCGGCAGAAAAAGGAATAAGAAATCCTTATTACGGCGACGAGATGATGGAATGCGGCTCTGTAGAAGAGGTGATAAGTAAAAAATAAACGTAATCGCGTGCGTTTATAAGGCGATGATGGAAGCTTTTTCGAATATTTTAGGCGTATAAGCCTTTAAATCATTCGCTAAGAGGGTGGATTGATGGTTTAAAACAAAAATATTGCAAAACCTTTACCGAAATCTAGCTCAAAAACGCGCATAATTACTAGTTTTGTATATTAACTATTTCGAAATTAATATGTCAGAATCAGCTTCCTTAAAGATAGGAGATAAAACGTACGAACTACCGATTATAACGGGCACAGAAGGTGAACAAGCTTTAGATATTTCTAAACTCCGCGAGTCAAGCGGATATATAACTATTGATTCTGGTTTTAAAAATACTGGTGCTACCCGGAGCGCAATTACTTTTTTAAACGGCGAAGAAGGTATCTTGAAATACAGGGGCTACACCATTGAAGAATTAGCTGGAAAGTCAACCTTTCTGGAAGTCGCCTATCTGTTGATATACGGAGATTTGCCAGATCAGACTCAGCTGAAAGCATTTCAGGCTCAGATTTCCATGCATACCCTGGTGCACGAGGATATGAAAAAATTCTTTGATGGGTTTCCATCAAAGTCGCACCCAATGGGGCAGCTTTCCTCTCTGATATGTTCGCTGTCATCCTTTTATCCCGAGTCATTAAATTCGATCCAAACTGCTGAAGAGCAAAATCTTACGATCATAAAGCTTTTCGCTAAGATGACAACGGTAGTTTCCTGGATATATAAAAAATCCCTCGGACACCCTATTATTTATCCGCAGAATGACCTGGATTATGTTAGCAATTTTCTGAATATGACATTTGGTCAGCGTACCGAGAAAATTGAGATTGATCCCGTCGTTGTATCTGCGATGAATGTTTTATTTATCCTTCATGCTGATCATGAGCAAAATTGTTCGACCTCTACAGTTCGGATGGTGGGCTCTTCAGATTGTAATCTATATGCATCAATTTCTGCAGGAATATCAGCGCTGTGGGGTCCGCTACACGGCGGAGCTAATCAGGCTGTGATCGAAATGCTGGAGCAGATTAAAAATGACGGCGGAGATACCGAAAAATGGATTAATAAGGCCAAGGATAAAAACGATCCTTTCCGTTTGATGGGATTCGGCCACCGGGTATATAAGAATTTTGATCCTCGTGCAAAGATTATTAAAAAAGCATGCGATGACGTACTTGACAAGCTGGGAATTGATGATCCAATTTTAGATATTGCTAAAAAGCTTGAGGCAACAGCATTAAGCGACCCTTATTTTGTGGAGCGTAAGTTGTATCCAAATGTTGATTTCTACTCTGGGATTATTTATCGTGCCTTAGGATTTCCGACAGATATGTTTACCGTTCTGTTTGCGCTGGGTCGTCTTCCCGGGTGGATTTCTCAATGGAAGGAAATGCGTGAAAACAAAGAGCCGATTGGTCGGCCACGTCAGATCTATACCGGCGAAACCTGCCGGAAATATGTCGAGCTGGAAAACAGATAATAAATTCTTTTTTATTAAAAAAGGCCTGGTATCATATCATAGACTGCCCCCAAAAGTTAGACGCTTATTGGGGGTTTTTTATTGCAAAAATAGAAAGCAATTAGCTCCCCGGTAGAAGGATGATACTTTCGAAGGAGTGATTATCATAAATTCCGTATCCTGCTTCCAATGAGGCGTTCTGATGCTCAAGGATTGTATTGGTGAGGGATAGGAAGAATAACTACAAGCGGAAATGTACTAAGGGGGAGATTAATAGCAAGAAGAAGATATATTCACCGGAATTATTTATGAAGATTTACGTCTTGTTAGCTCATCTCTGATTTTAGCAGCCCTTTCATACGCTTCGTCAGCTAAGGCCTCTTTTAGCTTTTCTTTAAGCTCAGATTCCGTTAACGAACTATAACTAAGCGGCGCAGTTGGATTTTTTTCCTCGCCCTGTGGTTCAATATTCTCTAGAAATACAAATTCATTTCCCTCGATGACAATACCCGCAGTTGCCAGAATGAATTCATACGTATAAATCGGACATTCGAAACGTACCGCTAGCGCAATAGCGTCAGATGTGCGTGCATCAATCTCGGAGTTTTTTTTACCGTCGCTGCAGATGAGTTTCGCATAAAATATGCCATCCACCAGGTTGTATATGATGATTTCCTGAATGCTGATATGGTAAGCAGCGGTGAGCGACTTAAAAAGATCATGCGTAAGTGGCCTGCTGGGAGTCATCTTTTCGATTTCAATAGCGATGGCCTGCGCTTCAAAACCACCGATAATAATCGGAAGTCGCCTGCGGCCATTAATCTCTCCCAATACGAGAGCATAGGCTCCGGATTGAGTCTGACTATAAGATAAACCAACGATATCTAACTTTATCTTCTTCATTAAAAGATATTATTTTTTCAGAGAATATTTATTGACCCGGTTCAGGACTGTTTATATGCTTTAACTGCTGCTGTTAATTTCGGAACTACTTCAAAAGCATCGCCGACTATTCCATAGTCGGCCGCTTTAAAGAAGGGCGCTTCGGGGTCCTTGTTAATCACCACAATAGTTTTAGAAGAGCTAACACCAGCCAGGTGTTGTATAGCCCCTGAGATACCAATCGCGATGTAAAGATTCGGACTTACCGCGATGCCTGTTTGTCCGACATGCTCTTCATGAGGACGCCATCCAGCGTCAGATACAGGTTTGGAACAAGCTGTTGCCGCGCCAAGTGCTGCTGCAAGGTCTTCAAGCATAGGCCAGTTCTCCGGACCTTTTAAGCCACGACCCCCTGAAACGACAATCTCAGCGTCGGGTAATGATACCTTATCCGGCGCCCTTTCCACACTGGTCACCTCTTGCCTGAGGTCGGTATTTTTTAATTCTACTTTTAGGTTCTCGATCGTTGCATTCCCTGCTGTTTCATTTATTTGATAGGAGTTAGGACTCAGAGAAATGACTTTTATAGGCGAAGTAAGTTCAACGGTAGCGAATGCTTTACCTGAAAATGCGGTCTTTTTTACTGTAAGAACGTTATTTTCAAAGCTCGGGAGTTCAACAGCCGAATCCGCCAGCGCAGCCTGAAGCTTTACGGCGATTCTTGGCGCAAGGCCTTTTCCGCTAAAAGAATTTGCTAATACGACTACTTCAGCATTTTCTTTTTTTGCAAGCTCCCCAATCAGGGAAGCATAGGCCTGACTAATGAAGTTTTTTAGTCTCTCGTCATTTACGCTTATTATTTTGGAAGGCCCGTATTTTCCAAGCCTCCCGAGTTCATCCTCACCCGTGTCGCCAATTGAAACGGCAACTAATTCGGTACCTAAAATATCCGCGATGGCCTTGGCGTATGAAACAACTTCAAAAGTTGATTTCTTAAACTTGCCGTCTGTGCCTTCTACATAAACTAAAACTGACATATTCTTATATTTTGCCTCCAGGGCTTGTTAAAGACTCTGTTAAATTACCCGCGCGTCTGTATGCAATAAATCAACCAATTTTTCTGGTTCGTCCGGACTAATCAGAACGACAGATCCACGCGGTGCGGGAGTGGAATAGGCTTTGAAGGTAAGCAACGAGTCAAGATCAACGGCTTCGACAAGCTCTAGCGATTTCGTTCTTGCAGACATAATTCCCCGCATATTTGGAATCTTAGGCTCAGCTACTCCTTCCGCACAACTAGCTACAAATGGGAAAGAAACTTTCACCAGTTCTTTACCCCCTTCAATTTCACGTGCAAGAGTGGCGGTGTTACCCTCTATATCCAGCTTTTTTATAATAGAAACTGAAGGGATGTCCATAAACTCACCAAGCATAGATGCAACCTGGGCACCGTTATAATCGATAGATTCCCGGCCGGTGAGGATCAGATCATATGCCTTGTTTTTTGCATACTCAGCGATCTGATACGATACGAAATAAGCATCTCTTGGAGCAGCATTAATTCTGACGGCATCATCTGCCCCGATTGCCAGGGCTTTCCTTATTGTAGGCTCAGAAGATGCCTCACCTACATGTATTACAGTAACAGTACCTTTGCCGCCTTCGGAAAGTTCCAGAGCACGCGCTAATGCGATCTCATCATAGGGGTTTAGTATGAATTGTACGCCTGCCGTATTGAATTGTGTATTATCAGTGCTAAAGGTTATTTTTGTGGTAGTATCAGGTACATTGCTTATACAAACTAATATCTTCATCATATATTCCTGTTTTTACAAATCTACTCAAAAAAGCTAAAATAAAATGCATCATAATCGTTTACAGAAGCTGCTTGATTTTCTCGCAAATGAGCCTAATGACCCTTTTCTTAAATATGCGCTGGCTACGGAGTATCTGAATTTAAATGAGCTAGACAAGGCCCTGAATTATTATGAAGACCTTCTCAATAACCATCCTGACTACGTAGGCACCTATTATCATCTCGGCAAATTATATGAAAAGCTTGATCGGAAGGAAGAGGCCATCTCTATTTACCAGAAAGGAATGACTGCAGCGAGAAATGCAAATGATACGCATGCTTTTTCAGAACTTCAGGGGGTGTATAATTCCCTGATGGGACTGGATTATGAAGACGATTAGGATCCATGGTTAGAAAGCGACATCTGATCTTTCTGGGAGATGTGTTATGGTTAACTCTTACCGCTTTCGGTGGAGCTCAGGCTCATCTTGCGATGATGCTGAAGACTTTCGTAAATAAAAGACGATATATTTCTGATATTGAGCTCCTTGAATTGAATGCTCTGACTCAGGTGCTGCCAGGGCCGTCTTCAACCCAGACCTTGGTGGGCATCGCTTATAAAGTAGGAGGGCTTGGGATCGCACTCGCTGCTTTCATGATATGGATTATACCCTCGGCAGCGATTATGTGCCTGGCGGTGATCAGCTATACCACATTGGGGGAAACAGAGAAATTTGACCATGTACTTAGCTTTATACAACCCATTGCGGTGGGCATTGTGGGATATGCAGCCTATATCTTTGGCCGGTCGATTCTTAAAAGCAAGACCTCCCTTTGGCTTTTTGGTAGTTCATTGATCGCAACCCTGATCATCCGTAATGCCTATGCGTTCCCGATTATTATTCTGATAGGAGGGATCATCTCATCCGCAATAGACACTCCGTTAGAAGAGACTAATCTTAGGAGCACCCTTTTTTCGAATATTAACCCCAGAAAGATTGCTTATTTTATTGGTGTGCTACTATTATTTGCAGGCCTTGGAGCACTGATAAACCGTACATCACCATTTAGTTTACCCATTCGTCTATTCGAAAACTTCTATCGGAACGGAATTATGATTTTCGGAGGAGGACAGGTGCTGGTTCCATTTATGTATACGGAATTTGTCGATATGAAGCACTACCTCAGTTCAGATCAATTTCTTTCAGGATATGCCGTGCAGCAGGCTCTACCTGGCCCTACTTTTTCGTTCACCTCATTCGTGGGAGGGATGACTTTGAAAAATGCCGGATTTGGGATGATCGGACAGATGCTGGGCAGCCTTATTGCTGTGCTGGGAATCAACCTCCCCGGAGTAATCTTGATTTTATTTATTGTCCCCTTCTGGAAAGATCTAAGAAAGATCAGCAGGATCAAGAACTCTTTGTCGGGAGTTAATGCCGTATGTGTTGGCTTTATGGCAGCTGCGTTTTTATTTTTACTTCAGCCGGTAGCCATTGATCTGACTTCTGTTAGTCTGGTGCTGAGTACCATTATTATTTTGATATTTACCCGGATTAATACCCCTCTTCTCATTCTCGTTGGGATATTAGCGGGCATACTCTATTAAGCTCTTCTTAATATTAGGTTCGTTATCTCGAGCAGAAAAAAAACAAGACTGATCAGGACCAATTTAAAATGGGGGAGCCTCGTCGTCCATTTCGTCCATTCTTGAAGGACGGATGATGAAATTACTGGGCTTTTCAAAATCCTGTGACGGGGAAATACCGGCAAATGGATTGGAATTTGAACTTGCTGAGAAATCTTCATCCAAATCGACGAATTTAACGAATTTTCCTACGAAGCGGAGTGGTACAGTGCCCGTTTCACCATTACGGTGTTTTGCCACGATCACTTCACCTAAGCCAACGGTCGAACGTCCCTGTTCGTCCTCCGTTAAACCGTAATATTCTGGCCGGAAGAGAAACAGTACCATATCCGCATCCTGTTCAATGGAACCTGATTCACGCAGATCTGACAGCATGGGCTTTTTTGATCCACCAGGTCTGTTCTCAACAGCCCGGCTTAGCTGGGAGAGCGCGATAACCGGAACATTAAGCTCCTTGGCAACCGATTTAAGAGCCCTGGAGATACTGCCAATTTCCTGTTCACGATTTCCGCTTTTCCCATCGCTTTTTCCGTGCATCAATTGGAGATAATCGATAATGATCATCTGGATATCGTATTGGGCTTTGAGACGGCGACATTTTGCTCTGAACTCAAAAATAGTGAGCGCAGGGGTGTCATCAATAAACAAAGGCGCTTCCGTAAGCTTGCCGATCTTGGAGTGAAGCTGTTGCCATTCCCATTCTGCCAGGTGTCCTTTCCTGATTTTCTCTTGCTCAATCTCGGTTTCGCCAGATATCAAACGATTGACAAGCTGTACCGATGACATTTCAAGCGAAAAAAATACCACAGGCTTATTAAATTGCACTGCAGCATTTCGCGCACAGCTTAATACAAAGGCCGTCTTTCCCATTGCCGGCCTCGCCGCAATAATGACCAAATCAGAAGGTTGCCAGCCTGAGGTTATTCTATCAAGTGCGGTAAAACCCGAGGGTACGCCAGTAAGTCCGTCGACTTTATCTTTAATTTTCTCAAGATTTTCGAGTGATTCACGGATGATATCATCCATCTTTCTGGAGTCCCTGCGGAGATTATTCTGCGCAATCTCAAAAAGATTTTTCTCAGCGTGATCAAGTAAGTCAAATATATCTGTGGTATCTTCGTAAGCGTTGTTGATGATCTCGGTAGATATTCGGATAAGTTCACGCTGAATGAATTTCTGGGAGATAATCCTGGCGTGGTACTCTATATTGGCCGCGGAGGCGACCCTGTTAGTCAATTCAGTGATATAATAGGCGCCGCCAATCATCTCCAGATCACCTTGTTGCCGTAACTGTGCTGTTACTGTCAAAATATCAACGGGTGAGGACTTCTGAAATAAGGCCTGTATTGCTTCGAATATTTTTTGATGACTATCTTTATAAAAAATCTCCGGTTTCAGGATGTCAATTACTGCGGATAGGGCATCTTTTTCGAGCATAAGTGCGCCAAGCACAGCCTCCTCCAAATCCACTGCCTGTGGAGGTAATTTACCCAATCCGCTGGTTATTGTACTCAGCCGACTGCGACGATTACCCGTAAACATATTTTTATTCTCCAAGCCGGAATTCTGATCCTTTTCTAAACTCATACCGAACAAAAGTATACAAAAAATTTCTCATAAACCTTTAAGTTTTTCACAACATTTTTTTTGTTATTGGCGAAATTTGCAATTCGCTATTTTAATACCATTAATATTAACATTCGATGTGAAAAAATACTTGAGAACCTTGGAATATCTGGCTAGTTGAGCTTAGCAGCCTATGTTTATAACTTTTCAAGATGTTAACAAAGTTATGCAACTTTGGTCTGACACCGGTTTGTTTTAGCCAAAACGAAAATTATATCTACCTTGGCCGATCTTTCAGAACGATCTATGAATAATCACTCTTCGAGGGGGCGGCGAGATGCTGTTCCTCATGAATCTAACCAGCTGATTTTCGGAATCAGAGCCGTCATTGAGGCTATCAGGAGCGGAAAGGAGATAGAAAGTCTCTTCTTGCAAAGA
>CAZFQV010000030.1:3967-13189 GCA_964521175.1 uncultured Sphingobacterium sp. | reverse complement strand
CGTGCTCTCCCCGTGCTTGACACGGGGCCTCCTCACTAAATCTCCAAATTGTCACTCACAGAAGGTTCCTCCCTAAACCCACAAAAACGCTTCATATAGGAAATGTACATAGCTATTTTCAGGAGATCCCCGAGCAGGTCGGGGAAGATCTATCAGGAGGTCCCGGAGCAGGTCCGGGAAGAGAGTAAACAATGTCGTACACTTTGAATGAAAATTCATTTTCTATGTAACCCTTTTCAAATCACGCCTCTCTAATATTAAAATAAATCATAAGAAAATGAAAATAACTAAACTTTGGCTAGCAGCTATCCTTGCTATAGCACTACCATTTGCATTGACGGCTCCTTCGTACGCTCAGAATCATAAATTGACAGACCCGGAAGTCGCCTCAGTTGCCGTTACGGCTAATCAAATCGATATTAATTATGCGGCTGTCGCCAAACAGAAATCAAAGAATGCCGAGATACTGCGGTTCGCAGAAACGATGGCCAGTGATCATAAGGCAATTATCGCCCAGGCCGTAGCATTGGTTACCAAATTAAAGGTAACTCCCAAAGACAATGCTGTCAGCAAAAAACTTATGGCTGACTCAGAAAACACCAAAAAAGCACTGTTAGCTAAATCAGGAAAGGCGTTTGACAAAGCCTATATTGATAATGAAGTAGCTTATCATAAAGCGGTAATCTCTGCAGTTGAGAGCCTGTTAATCCCTGCAAGTCAAAATCAAGAATTGAAAGCCTTACTGGAGAAGGTAGTTCCCGCATTAAAGGCCCACCTGTCACACGCTGAAATGGTGCAAAAGAACCTGATATAAGGTAGCAGCATGAGAAAACTAATTTATATTTCCATAATAGCTCTTACAGCTCTCGGTGGCTGCTCAGCAGTAACGGACAAGCCAGCAACTCATACCGTCCTGATCAAAGACATGCAGTTTGTGCCCGAAGAGATCACCGTTAAGAAAGGCGATACCATCATATGGATCAACCAGGATATGGTAGCCCATGATGTCACTGAAGAGAAAACCAAAGCCTGGACCTCCTCTATGCTGGCAGACGGTCAATCATGGAAGATGGCAGTGAATGCAGAAGCAGATTATTATTGCAGTATACACGTTGTGATGAAGGGTAGGATTAAATTAAAGTAAGTTACATCTAAGTTTTCCAAACCGTTTCCAGATAAGGAAGCGGTTTTTTTTTGTCAATCTGATGTTGAGCCTCCGCACTGCCATAATAATAATGCCAGTTGCCTGAAGCAGACAATAAGTCAATCGTACCTTTTGTACCTTTGGGAATGAAAAATCTCACAGATGACAAGCTCAAATACCCCATTGGTCGTTTTACCACAAGAGATAAGTATAACGATGAAGACATTAATTCATTTATTACAATTATTGAGTCTGCACCCACCTTATACAGGACCATTATCGAAGGCCTGAGACCCGAAGACCTTTTAAAGACCTATCGTCCGGGAAGCTGGAATGTGCAACAACTGGTGCATCATGTCGCTGACTGTCAGTTGCTCCATTTCATGAGAATGAAAAAGGCCTTGACAGAGCCTGACTATAAGGAAGTTACGCTAATCAATACGGATGGCTGGGCTGACACTGCCGATGGAAAGAATCAGGCTGCAAGAGACTCGCTGGCAATGATAGAAAGCATTACAAAAAGATATGTTTTTCTGATCCGCTCGTTGGATAAAAAGGATCTGGAAATAAAGTATTACCATCCTCTGAGGAAGTTTTTTCTTAACCAGAGCCAGGCTATTGCCATGACTGCATGGCATCTTCAGCACCATCTGGAACATATTAAAATAGCCATTAGATAATCCAACTATTGCACCTGCTTTCGTCTTGGTCAGAAAATGCATCCTTAAAAATAAACTAATGCTGCCATGGCAAAGCCTGGGCTCCATGGAGGTATAAACCTTGCCCGAATTTTCTTAACAGGATGGCAGCCTGAAGTAAATCGACCGGACTTTAGTCTGGGATATCTCCCGACGATGATTCTCGAAATGTAAAGAGATGCAACATTATGGCATAATACTGTAAAAATCCTATATAGCGAGCCCCAAACTTTTAGGACAAGTTATATATGCGTATATTTGTATTATATGTTCACTTTAGATCAGTTAAGATTATCAAACAGGCAAGCCCAGCAGCAATTGCAGCATGCACTTGTTATTTTTAACCGGTTCCTCACTATCCGCTGCGGCTTGAAGGATTCATTCCTCAAAACCAGCAAGGACTTCATTCAATAAAGTCCCTGCCTCCCTACGGCCGGGACAGTCATCCAATTTAATTTATATATAAGCTGAATGAAAACCTTCGGGTTTTTACAGGACTCTGCCAATCTTCCTGCGATATATCAAGGAGACTGGATCTGCCGCTCAGCACATCGCTAAAAAACAATTTCATCTAAAAAATACAATTATGGATAAGGTATCTGCAAAAAAGAACAGCAAGTCAATCGTTCTAACCACTGGTATATATGACCTGCTAAAAGATCAACTAAGGTTGAGAAAACTGAGTAAATTCAACGAAGAAAAACTCGCATTAGAGCTCAAATCAGCTACACAAGTACTAAGAAAAGACCTGCCGGACGATATCGTTACGGTTGACAAAACGGTTGTAGTCAAACAAATCGATACCGGTGACGAGTTCAAATATAATCTGGTTGGACCGACGAGAGCGAAACGAAAAAACAATACGCTTTCTATCTTATCCCCTATCGGGATTGCCATATTAGGCTATAGCCAGGGCGATGAATTATCATGGGAAATGCCTGATGGAATATTAGAATACCGCATCGAAAAGGTTGCTCCATTGAATAGTATATAATCTATTAGGGTGTGCGGTGAAATCTGTACACCCTAATAGTTCTTCCCGGACCTGATCCGGGATTCTCCTGAACAATTACTAAATAAATCTCCTGCGTAATGTGTTTGAATAGGTTTAGTGGGGAGGCCTCGTGTCGTGGTATGGAGACATTAAGTGGTTCTTCCCGGATTTGGCCTCGTAGCTCCTCTAACTATAAAACGTTCTTCCCGGGCGTAGACCCGGGATCTCCTGAATAAATACTAAATAAATTTATGGCGCGAAGCGGTTTTGTGAATTTAGTGAGGTGGCTTGTCATGAAATGCGATTTGTAGTTTTAGTGAGGAGGCCCCGTGTCGTGGCACGGGGAGGGCATGGGGAGAACATGCGAGATCTCTTTGAGTAATTAGAACAATTTCCCTTCTTCAGATACGACAAACGCTTCCTTCCTGTCGCCAAACTTCCTGCGGATCTGTATTACCTCCTCCCTGCTGATCTTTTCAGCCCGGTTATTCCATGAATTACGGAGGAAGCTCAATAACTGCGCAATATCCTCGTCGACGATGTCCTTGTTGCTGCCGATCCCCGGCATGTCGCCATTAATTTCAGGTGATTTGTAGATCTTGTTGTTAACCCTCACCGGTCCGCTCAGGCCATACAACACGATAGCGATCAATTGATCTTTGCGACCAGTAACCCATTCAGAGCGATTTAAAGGTGGTGCCAGTGAGCTGATACCATTACCGTCTGTCCCGTGGCATGACTGACAGGCAGACCGGAACAGACTAGCTCCTCTTGGGAACTGCTTCCTGATGTGATTCGCGTCCCCATTAACTTCATTGTCTTTAATATCGCTGATTACCTTAATCAATCGCGCGTAGAACATCGTATTGGTATCTGCTGTCTTCGCTAGCTCATCCTTATAAAAAGCGACTTCCCGGCCATACAGGTTTGTGATAAGTGCATCTGCAACATACGCGTTAGCCGGATACTTTTGGGAGACCAGTCTCAGCATATCATTTGTGGCTTCCTTATCGAATCGCTGTAAAGAACTTATCCGAAATGCCAGATAAGGAGCAGTTAAAGTGTCGGTCTGTGAGATTAATTGCCGGAAAACATGAATATAGTCTCGATAATTCTTGTTGTTGACTACTGCCGGCAGCGCACTCAGCGTCTGTGCTCTGACTTTCCAGTCGGGATAGTTAAGCAAAAGCATCACATCCGCACTTTGCAGCGCCCCAAGCCCCTCCAACGTCCACATAGCCTGAATCCCCGCGAGGCTTGCCGGATGTTCCCTCATAAGCTGTCGCGAGCGCGGAATCGCTTGCCTATACTGGTGATCTACAACAATCTGTTGGGCCTTATCACGTATCCATCCATTTGGGTGCTTCAGCATATCTGCCAGTTTCAGAGGGTCGGTTGGCATCTTAATGACCTCGGCTGCCTTTCCCTTAGGGATAACTCTATAAATCCGACCACAGTTCACTGGCTTGTCCAGTGAGCGTTGCTCGATTTCATTCCTCAGGTAATCGGTCAGAAAGGATTTGTGCTGAATGATGCCGCGATACATATCCACTACGTACAGCGCGCCATCAGGCCCATTGTAAAGGCTGACCGGACGAAAACGCTCGTCGAGGCTGGCTAAAAATTCGCGACCCTGATAGGCCTGCCTTCCGCTGCTGGTAAAACCATGTTCTTCTAGGATGTTGCGCTTAATCAGATTAGCTGCCGGCTCTGCCACAAAAACATTGTTATAATACTCCTTATCAAAGAGGTCTCCCCTGTAGAGCGCCGGCCCGCAAGCTGCGGTGAAATTGAGCAATCGCTTCGTGCTGTCCAGAACATCCGCTTTATATCCGCGATTCACGCCCGGTGTGGGTCGTGCGGGATAAACACGATTATCGGATATAATCCTTTCATTAAAACCCTTCACCCTGCGCATATTTGCATTGCTAGCTCCCAGGGCGGGCGGGAAGAAGTCGCCCAATAAATTCTGAGAGTTATTATTGTAATACAACCGTCCATAGTCATCCTGCGTTATGCCCCATTGACCCCGTAAATGGGTTCGCTCGGTCAACCACTTATCTCCTTGCTTACGATATCGCTTCTCTGAGCCGCCGCTATATATCCAATTGTCCATGGCTCTGAACAGGCCATTTGCCTGCGCTTCTACATTCCCACCTTCCGTATAAGCCTCATCAATCAGGATCTTCTTGCCGGGCTTATCATTCTCTATCTCGACAAACCATAAACGGGGCGGCTCAGCGACCAGAACACCATTGTCCACCAGACAAATCGCCCGGGGTAGTACCAGAGAATCCAGAAAGACCTTCCGCTTATCTATGAGTCCGTCGCCATCTACATCTTCCAGAATAACAATCTTGCCGCTTTTCTGATTCTCCTCTGTGCCGTCTGCATCGGTCATATACCCTTCCATTTCTACCACCCACATCCGGTTCAAATCATCAAAGTTCAGGGCAACGGGAGAGCTGACCTCCGGTTCAGAGGCTACCAGGCTAATCTCAAAGCCGTCCTCAATAATCATTTTTCCGATAGACTCTTCAGGTGAAAACATTGGCGCACGATCAAAATCAGCAATCTGTTCGGACAGATAGCTGCTATCCTGATCACCTGACAAGTCCCTCCGGTCAGAGCAGCTGATCTGGAACATCATAATAACCCAAAAAACATAAAATATTCTAGTCATAACAGAACGAGTCAACATAATATATTCGGTTCGCCAAAGTACAATATAATTATTCTCTGGCATTAATAATGAGGATGGATCAATGCTGTGCTACCGAATGATAGCATTCAAAAAAAGACTCGTAAAGCAAAAAGCCTGTATCATCGACGATGATACAGGCTCCATATAATTGAATTATTTACTGTTAACGGCGAGCAGTTTGTGCCGGAGTCGGGCCAACAGGCTCAGATATACCGTCCAGGTCATAAACAACATTTCCAGATCTGATCGTCATTTCTGTGTGAAGTCGTTTTGTGCCTTCGATCTTTCCTCCCCTTACAGGCCATCCATACTGACCTTCGCTGATGCTAAAGATGGCGATATCTGCTTCAGATCCCTGTGACAGGTTTCCAAGTTCCTCGCGCTTAACCGCTTGTGCCGGATGCCAGGTGCTTGCAGCAATCACGTCTTTTAAAGGCATGCCTGATGCCATGAATAAGCCCATGATATTTTCCATGCTCTTCATCGGACCGTTCATACTACCTGTATGTAGGTCTGTGCTGATTGTAGTTGGATAAAATCCAGCTTTTATTGCCGGAACGCCCTGGTTGTACAGATAACTTGCACCGCCAAAACCGATATCAAACACGACACCTTTTTCTCTTGCTTTATATACATACGGTTTTACCTTACCGTTCATATCAACGATAGATTCACGGCCATTCGGACTTGAAGTACCATTACCTCCGAAAGCGTGAGTGTAAATATCGCCCTTGCGGAATTTCACGTTAAATAATGTGTCAAGCGACAGGTAAGGATTCGCAGAACCGAAATCAACCATAATTGGGATATTAGCTAGTCTGCCCGCTTCTAGCGCACGGTCAGTTGGCACCCAGGTATGGCCTGAAAAGTGTGCAAGCTTAACACCCACGATGTCGTTTGGATATTTCTTAGCCATCTCTGCAGTCTTTACCGGATCCATCTCGTCTATATTGTTTTCGCCACGACCATCCATGCCTGTTCCGACGATATTCAACATGGTTAATACGCGGGTTTTTGAAGCATCTATCGTTTGCTTTTTATATAGTTCAAAATCTCTCCATCCGGTACAGCCGGCATCAACTACAGTTGTGACGCCAGTACGGAAAGTGAATCCATCAGCAGGAAGTGCTGTCGGTGCATTTTTTAAATAACTGCCGTCATGACCCCAGAAGAAGTGTACGTGAATATCGATCAAGCCTGGAGTGACATACATGCCTTTGGCATCGATCACCTTATCCGCTAGCTTAGGATCAATGTTCTTGGCAACCAGGGCTATTTTACCTACAGTCGCCGGGACTTCCGGACGAGCTGCCATAGCCGGACGGGCAGGACGCCCATCTTGTGCTGCTACTGCGGGACGGGCAGGCATCGCACGCTGAGCTGGTCTTCCCGAAGTAAAAGCTACGTCCATGATTCCATCGATATTATTCTTCGCATCGATCACGTGGCCACCCTTAATAATGTAGCTGTAGGGTTTGCCGGATGGTGCTCCAGGTTCCTGGGCTGATGAAGCTGATGCAAAAGCAAAAAGCACCGAAAAAAGTAAGATTCTTTTCATTGTTAGTTTTTTATGAATAATTATATCTGAAAAGTAGTGAAAAACTTAAACCAAGGTTAGTTTGTCCTGTGATTGTTACTATTCATTAATAATGATAACCCGGCCGGCTAATCCTGTCGTCTTTTGGTCAGCCTCTGTCATTTAGATTTCAACCGCGGACCTTGACAGCGTTAAGGCTGCTATATTCCAGTATTATGATTATATTAGATAGCTGCTCTGATTATTCAGCTCATTTAAAACAATCGATATGAATAACTAACCATGCCAACATCCGTTCAAACAATTCGTAGAGTCCATTTGCTTTGCAAGAACGAAGTTCCACAGAAAACCATTAAATCATGAAGAAAATCACAAAAGAAGATATCAGACAAGAGGTGTTCGACCTATACGATGATTATGCACATAACCGCATCAACCGTCGGGAGTTCACGAAGAATCTCTCGCTGTACGCGGTGGGTGGCTTAACTGTTGCCTCGATGATGAGTTTTCTCATCCCCGATTATAAAAGCACCCTCCACATTAAAGCCGACGATCCTCGTTTGAAATCAGAATATATCACCTACCAGTCTCCCAAAGGTGGTGGAGCCATGAAAGCCCTCTTGTCGAAACCGGCAGACAGCAAAAAAAAGCTCGGTGGAATCATTGTGGTTCACGAGAACCGGGGACTGAACCCCTACATCGAAGATGTCGGCAGAAGAGCCGCCCTGGCGGGATTCATCTCGATCGCACCCGACGCTTTAAGTCCGCTTGGAGGCTACCCCGGCAACGATGACGAGGGTCGCGTCATGCAAAGCAAGCGCAATAGAGATGACATGCTTGAAGATTTCATCGCAGCGTTCGACTATCTCAAAAATCACCAGGACTGCAATGGTAAGATCGGTGTTGTCGGTTTTTGCTTCGGAGGATGGATCGCCAATATGATGGCTGTGAGGATTCCGGGTCTTTCGGCAGCCGTTCCCTTTTACGGTGGTCAGCCGGAAAGCAGCGATGTGCCTAAAATCAAGGCTCCGCTGCTCATCCATTATGCGGGCTTGGATACCCGTGTCAATGAAGGATGGCCCGCTTATGAAAAGGCACTGAAAGAAAACGGTAAAGAATATCAGACATTCATCTACGAGAATGTGAACCATGGCTTTCATAATGACACCACACCGCGCTTCGACAAAGAGGCTGCAGAACTCGCCTGGAGCAGGACTATTGACTTATTCAACACGAAATTAAAAGAATCCTAACCATTTATCCTGATCAAACATAACACATGGAAAACCAAACGTTAAGAGATCTTTTCTATTCTCACGATGACAGGCTTGTTCACAAATGGGATCATTATTTCGAGATCTATGAAAAATATTTTTCAAAATATAGGGGGCAGAAAATATCAATTCTGGAAATCGGCATCTCTCAGGGCGGATCATTGCAGTTATGGAAAAAATACTTCGGCGACCAGGTAGCGATTTACGCCATAGATATTAACCCCGAGTGTAAGCGGTTTGAGGATGAAAGCACTAAAATATTTATTGGATCACAAAGCAACCCTGAATTTCTTAGTGATGTTTTAGAAGAACTGCCTGCACTCGATATTATCCTGGACGATGGCGGTCATACCATGATACAGCAGACCCTGTCTTTCGAGATGTTGTATGGAAAAGTTAAAGAAGGCGGAGTCTATATGATAGAAGACACTCACACGTCCTATTGGTACGAATTCCATGGAGGCTTAAAAAAAGAGGGGACTTTTATAGAATATTGCAAACATCTGATTGACTCGTTATATCAGGATCATATTCACGATAAAAAGGATATTCTGGTCAACGATATCACCCGTCATATTCATTCAATTACGTTTTTTGACAGCATCGTAGTTTTTGAGAAGCTAAAACGGCAGGCTGCTTTTCACGTCCGAAAGGGCGAAGCAAACATTGCCAATTATAAACCCACCGAGCTCAAAAAGAAAACCTTAAAAATGAAAATAGATAAACTTTTTTCTGGCGATCAGCATCCTTTAACAACAAATGACCGGGGGAAATTAAAATGATCTGAATTCGACCTCGCTAATAAGCGCTTAGCGCTCCGCATTTCCATGCGCCCCTTCCCTACTGCCGATAATAACAGCTAAGGATTAAA
>CAZFQV010000030.1:0-3957 GCA_964521175.1 uncultured Sphingobacterium sp. | reverse complement strand
TCTTTGGGAAAGCCTCAAAAAAATGGGAAATTTGTCAAACAATACACTCAAAATACATTAATCATGAATACATTTTCAGTGAAAGCATTCGGCACAGAAGCGGCTGATGCCGACCTAAAAAAAATAAGCATCGATCGTCGTGAGATAACAGCCAAAGACGTCGAAATCGATATTTTATATTGTGGCGTCTGCCATTCTGATCTCCATACCGCGCGAAACGAATGGCACGGAACAGTTTACCCTAACGTGCCGGGGCATGAGATTGTCGGCCGTATTACTAAAACCGGCAAGGAGGTCACCAAATTCAAAGTCGGAGATTTAGCTGCAGTAGGCTGTATGGTAGATAGTTGCCGCGAATGCGAGCAATGCAAAGAAGGCAGGGAGCAATACTGCGAAAAGGGTAATATCCAGACTTATAACGGAGCAGACAAGCACCTGAACAAGCAGACCTTTGGCGGATACTCAGAACGCATAGTAGTGGATGAAGATTTTGTGCTGCATGTGCCTGACAACCTGGATCTGGCGGCCACTGCGCCTTTGTTATGTGCGGGAGTGACCACCTGGTCACCATTGAAACACTGGAATATAGGTCCCGGTCATAAGGTAGGCATTGTGGGTATTGGTGGATTAGGACATATGGGAGTGAAGCTGGCGAAGGCTATGGGTGCAAAAGTTGTGGTGATTACCACTTCCCCTGAAAAAGTGAAAGACGCGAAACGTTTGGGTGCTGATGAAGTTATTTTATCTACCGATAAAGCACAGATGAAAGCTCAGGCGAATACATTGCATTTTGTGTTAGACTGCGTTTCGGCACAGCATGACGTAAATGCCTATCTGGCGTTGCTCAAAGTGGATGGCACCCTGGCTCTCGTCGGAGCACCGGAACATCCACTACCGATTGCCGCGTTCAGCCTGATTCCCGCACGTAAAAATTTCGCAGGTTCAACAATTGGCAGCATCAGTGAGACGCAGGAGATGCTGAACTTTTGCGGCGAGCATAATATCGTGTCTGATATTGAGCTGATCAATATTCAGGAAATCAATAAGGCGTATGAGCGATTGTTAAGAGGTGACGTAAAATATCGCTTCGTTATCGATATGAAGAGCCTAAAAAAATAAATTAACTCCTGAGCTTGCCATCAGCCATCAGGCGGCAAGTCAAAGCTTAGTCAGTGCCGATCCTTTATGAGCAGCAATATGATCCGTTTTGCTGCTCTTAATTTCATACTGAGGATCGTCTTCCCTAGCATGATGGGTATAGCCCTTATAATCAAAGTCTTTGGTATGAATTTTAATGATGTGGCCGGAAACCCTCCCGGCCTCAGAGTTCCAGCTCACCTTATCTCCTACTTTAAATTTACTTGCCATGATTCGCGTTTTTTAATTGTCCGATAAACCTTCATCCGAATAATTTACATGGCCGTCCATCACGCTGGCCGGCGAGGTATAAGGATGTTCATCTGCTTTACCTATAGCCATAATATGCCGCACCAGCCATCCTTTTGCCTTCAGGTAATCGGATATCATCGAGCGGTGACACCGCCACCAGACAGCCTCGGAGCACATGTAAGCGCTTCGCTGTTTCAAAGCGATGTCTTGTAGCCTGGATATCGCTTGTTCAAACTCTTCAGTTTCCATATAATCAGCATACGCACGAAAAGAAGCGTTTCGCCAGCGCATGTTTTTCGAATCGGCATGAATCTTTCTTCTCCCGCCCAGCTCTTCGATATGGGTATAATCAATGCCCCGTTTTTTTAACTCCGGTTCCAGGTTTACCTGGTTAAACCAGGGATATTTCCGTGAAAAGGGGAAACGCCGCACATCAATCAGGATCTGGATATCAAAAGATTGCAGCATGGCGATAAAGTCATCTAAACTATGAGTAGAATGACCTATCGTAAAAATCTCATACCGTCCTTGTGCTTCCAATATTTTCTATATGCAAATACCGACTGTTATAAATGACATACGATGCCAGAAATTGTTTGGTTAACCTGTAGGTAGCACCTCTCAACTTTGTTATCCGATAGCGCTCTGTAGTTCGCTGAGGGATCCTGCCCAAAATATTTATTGCGGGCACGCTGTAGGAAGATCTCTCACATGCGTTCGACAGGACAGAAATTACGTTCGGCATGGCAGGAATTGCGTTTTAATGAAAGGGCTTTAAACGTGTGTCCTCCCCGAAAGCAGCCTCCCATATTGTGTCCTCCCCCGAAAGCGCCCTGTAGTCTCTGTCCTCCCGAAAGCGCTCTTTTAGCGCTGAGGGATCTTCCTGCAGTAACCAAAATATCCATTGCGGGCACGCTGTAGGAAGATCTCTCACATACGTTCGCCAATAAAAGAGTGTGCGTTCAGGATAGCATGGTTTGCGGTTGCAATGATCTCAGTCCTTCTCAACCCACAGAATCAAATGCCGCCAGATACTTATCAATATAGAACTGTTTCATTCTGCTTCTATACTGCATGATAAACCGGGGATGTTCCAACGGAATAATCTTTCCAAAGAAATGATGTTCGGCGTTCAGCTTACTGAGAAACTTTTCATTCTTACCGCTGCCGAAACAAAAACAAACGTCCGTAGCCACACCAAGATCGATCAGCTTACGGATGCTGCTGACCATAAAATCATAGACCGCATTAATCAACTGCGGACTGTCATAATAATTGTAGTTCGTCTCCCTACCGTTTTTGTCGATCGAAGTGAACCCCAGCGGACTGGGTGAATTAATATAGAATTTACTGAAAAAGCTTTCCGGCCCGCCATAGGCGTTGATCACCTCGTAGAGAAATACCGAGGATGGTTCATAGGCCATTTTACCGGTGTAGTCGATGCCGCATTCGCTGATTAGCCGTTTCGGATCTGTGAAAGGTATACCGGTCAGGCCTGCACCCAGCCGACTGGGATTAATGCCGAGAATCAGATGCCGGGGATTATGGTCGTTGTAATACTTCTGATAGAAGGCTTCAGAGATAGGCAGGGTATGTTCGAACTCCTGAAAAGGATTCATGACCCGGATACCCTCAGGCAAGGGATCGCCGGTATAATGGATATTTTTATTGAACTCAATGGCCTTTTCTGAGAAAGTCATAGGCCAAAGTTAGCATAAAAACATATCAGATAGAGGTGTAAGCTTACAAGAATGGACGAGGTTTTTAAATGGGAGATTGCTAAGTCGATTCTAACTTCCAAAGGTATTGCCGTTTCTGCCCTCACTGGTTATCAATAATATATTTCATTAAGAAAAATATCCAATAACATCAAGCATGACGATGATCTGGGTTCCAGCTTTCCGAAGTTGGATGATGGAAGAACTTATGAAGCACTCATCGCTTTTTATAACAAAATAAAATCTTTATGTCAAGAGTTTTGTCTCGAACTTTCCAAATGTATAATAGAAGAGGTTCACTCTTTCCCTGAAGAAAAGTTAAACATCCTTACGAATTATTATTATGAAAGAGTGAGCGACGAGACTATACTCGAATTCATTTCAAGATTAAAGGTTAAATTGAAATAGGGAAGCTGTACGCTGCCCTTATCGAGTGGGCTTTTTCTCTTATCAGTAATTCGCCTGGCTAATAAGCAAAGGGATAAACAATTATGACAGTAGCACTTCTGCGGGAATTTTCAATTCACGATGGAACAATTTAGCAAGTTCTAGTGTAAGAGGTTTCTTTCCGCTTAAAATCGAGGATATATACCCTTTGCTTCCAACCTTACCAACCAAATCTTTATTTCTCAGACCGGCATCTTTCATTTTGGATTTTATAGCTTCAATTGGATCCGGCATGGGAACAGGATAGTTTGCATCTTCATATTGCTTAATCAGCAGAAGAGTAACCTGTAGCTTCTCTCCTTCTCTTGTATCGGGACGTAATTGCTTGTCAAACATTGCATCAACCCAATTTAAATATTCCTGATACTGCTCCTCGCTTTTAATAACTTTCAATTCCATATTA
>CAZFQV010000029.1:0-13227 GCA_964521175.1 uncultured Sphingobacterium sp. | reverse complement strand
GTAATGCAATGCAGCCAGGTTCAAAATTCAAAGGATCCTGGACTCAGGAAGACTTTGGATAAAACGTGGCCTTGGCATTTACAATTTCCGCAGAATGCCTATGACCTCATCGATCATCACTGAGTTTATATCCAGGTGGGTTACGAGTCTGACCATCTGCTTACCAAAAGTATTGCATTTGACACCCTGGTCAGCGAGTTTACGCACGAAATTTTCTGAATTAAATTGGTCATTCAGTTCAAAGATAACAATGTTGGTGTCGACGGGCATCATGCTTTTCACAAAAGAGAGGTCTTTGAGCGCTTCCCCCAGAGCGCGGGCATGCAAGTGATCTTCTGTTAAACGACCCACGTGATTATCGAGGGCGTAAATTCCGGCAGCCGCCAAAAATCCAGCCTGTCTCCATCCACCGCCCAGCACCTTCCGGATCCGCTTCGCCCGGCCGATCATCTCGCTGCTTCCCAATAAGACTGAACCTACTGGAGCTCCAAGGCCTTTGGATAGGCATACCGAGATACCATCGAACATTCTTCCGTAATCTCCAGGGGCATCTCCGGTTTCGGTCAGAGCATTAAAGATCCTGGCTCCATCGAGATGCAGGCTCAGCCCCCTTAACCGACAGAGATGATCTATCGGTAAAATATCATTTAGTCTATAAAAGCTTCCGCCACCACGGTTAACCGTATTTTCCAGCACCACCAGGCTGGTTTTTGGGTAATGTATATTTTCAGGGTTTATATGGGGTTCAATCAGTTCAGCACTAAGCCTCCCCCGATCGCCGTACAACAAACGAACGGAGGCCTGAGAATTAAAGGCGATTCCGCCACCTTCATATCTATACACATGCGCGGTTTCGTCGCAGATAACCTCGTCCAACGGACTAGTAAAGCATTTTATCGCAATCTGATTAGTCATGGTACCTGAAGCACAAAAAAGGCCTGCCTCCATACCAAACAGCTCTGCGGTTTTTTTTTCCAGCCTATTGACTGTTTCATCTTCGCCGAAGACATCATCGCCTACCTGCGCGCTCATCATGGCATCCAGCATACCAGCAGTAGGGCGGGTCACCGTATCACTCCGAAGATCTGCTACTATTCTTTCTCTAGACATGTTTAAAAATAAATCTATTCTTGCCAATGCCGAACATTTTTTGTATATTTTCTCTACTATCGCCCTTTTCGCCGCAGCAACAGATAGTCAGGTTGAACTATTTTATGCGTTCTATGTTAACTAACTGCGGCTATAAATATAAACCCTGGCTATTTCATGCTTTACATAGGGCTGTTATTCATCTAATTATACAATTTTGGCAAAAACAATTATCGTTTCGAACAGATTACCGGTTAGAATATCCGAAGAGAATGGAGAATATTCCTTTTCCCCCAGTGAAGGCGGACTTGCTACCGGTTTAGGTTCAATATACAGGCAGGGGAATAATCTCTGGATTGGCTGGCCGGGGCAGGAGATTGCGGATCCTGATTTACAGCAGGAGGTAACTAAAAACCTCAAGTCGATGAATCTGCAGCCAGTCTTTCTTAGTCAAGAGGAGATCAGCGAATATTACGAGGGTTTCTCCAATGAAATCTTGTGGCCGATTTTTCACTACTATGCTTCAACATATACAAACTACCAACAGTCAAATTGGGATTATTACCAGAAAGTAAATAAAAAATTCCGGGATGTTGTGCTTACCGCTGCTGAAGAAGGAGACACCATCTGGATACACGATTACCAGCTGCTGCTACTTCCAGGAATGATACGAGCCGAAAGGCCTGATTTAACCATCGGGTTTTTTCTGCACATCCCGTTTCCTTCTTATGAAATGTTCCGTCTGATACCCTGGAGAGTCGAGCTGCTCGAAGGGATGACCGGCGCAGACCTGGTAGGCTTCCACACATTCGATGATGTCCAGCACTTCCTGAACGCTTCGACCCGTATCTTACCCTTAAACTCATCCTCAAATATAATAACCGTTGATGACCGTCCGGTAGTAGCTGAAGCCTTTCCCATGGGAATTGATTTTGAAAAATATTCTTCTTTAATCCGCGAAGACAGTGTACAGGAGCAAATCGAACAGTTGCGGCTCATTCTCAAGGAAAATCGTGTATTACTTTCAGTAGACCGTCTCGATTACAGTAAGGGAATTCTTCAAAGAGTACAAGCTTTTGAGCTTCTGCTGGAGTTATATCCCGAATATGCAGGAAAAATTGTTCTATATATGATCGTGGTTCCCTCGCGCGATACGGTTCCACAATACAAAGAGCTTCGGGACGCTATTGATAAAAAAGTAGGTAATATCAACGCTGTTTACAGAACCGTAGATTGGTCACCGATTATGTATTTCTATCGCTCCTTTCCCATCGAAACCTTATCTGCCTTATATCATATGGCGGATATTGCTTTGGTCACACCGATGCGAGACGGCATGAACCTCGTCAGCAAGGAATACGTAGCCAGCCGTACCGATAATAAGGGCGTCCTGGTGCTTAGTGAAATGGCCGGTGCGTCCAAGGAACTGATCGACGCACTTATCGTCAACCCGAATAATGTGGGTGATATTACCCGCGCCATGGAAAAGGCATTGAATATGCCCGAAGAAGAACAGGAAATGCGCATGAGACAAATGCGTGAAGTCGTTTCTAAATTCAACATTTCCCATTGGGTGAAGATCTATATGGATAAGCTCGGCGAAGTAAAAGAATTACAACGATCCATGCAGTCCAGACATGTAAACCCCGGTATCAGTAAGTCGATAACCCGGATTTATGCCGAAGCCTCTAAGCGGATGATCTTCCTGGATTACGATGGTACACTCGTTGAGTTTAAAACTGATATTAGCAAGGCCTCACCCGATGGGGAACTGTATTCATTGTTGAATGACCTTGCGTCTCCCAAGTCGAACGAGCTGATATTGATTAGCGGGAGGCAACACGAACAGCTTGAAGCATGGTTTGGACACATGCCAGTGCATCTCATCGCGGAGCATGAAAAAAAAAAAAAAAGAGCAGGTAAAGAATGGAGAAGTTTACGTGGATTCAGCGATCAATGGAAAGAGGATATTATGCCCATATTGAACACGTACACCGAGCGTACTCCAGGCTCATTTATCGAAGAGAAAAGCTTTTCACTGGTATGGCATTACCGAAAAGCTCCTAAAAACCTGGGTGAACAGCGCGCTTCAGAACTAATGAACAACCTGGGCTATCTAACACGCGACAGGGGTTTACAGCTTTTACCCGGCAATAAGGTCATCGAAATCAAAAATATCGAAGTCAACAAAGGAAAAGCAGCCATGCAGTTTCTCTACCAAAAGGAGTACGACTTCGTGATGGCGGTGGGCGACGATTATACCGATGAGGATCTCTTCAAAGCGCTGCCGGAAAAGGCCTATACCTTTAAGGTTGGCAGCAGCATGTCTGCCGCAAGGTTTTACCTGCGAAACACTATTGAAGTGCGGGAGTTTTTGTGCAGCTTATGCAGCGCGCCAGAAATCTCGGATTCTGAAAGGATCTTCAAACAAGCACCTATTATAAAAAAATAGGAAGGTCGAGCTTCATCGAGATGCGGTACGCCGCATTCATTAATCCTACGTGGCTATAAGCCTGAGGGAAATTCCCCCATTGGCTGCCGGTTTCTTCATCCACATCCTCGCTGAAGAGTAAGAGATGGTTGGAATACTTTAAAAGATTCTCGAACTCACGTACCGCCTCGTCTAGTCGCCCAACGCAGGCGAGAGCCTCTACATACCAAAAAGCGCAAATCAGGAACGTTGTTTTCGGTCTGCCGAAATCGTCGGAATGAAGGTAGCGGTAGAATAAGCCATTAGGTGTTTTAAGTTCTTTTTCCAGAGCCATCAGGTGATCTTTTGCTCTCTGGGACTCAGGATCAAGGTAGTTCATCATGATCAGTTGGAGTGTGCTGGCATCCAGATGCGGACTACCCACTGCATGAGTGTATACTTTACGCACTGGATCATAACAACTCTCTATATGGGCTGCGGCACGGTTCTTTAGCGAAGTTGCCCGCTTCATCAACATCTCATCGCCAATTGTGACGGCCATTTTTTCTGCTGCGGTACATCCTGCCCATTGGAAAAGATTACTATAACAGTGCGTGTTAGCAATATTTCGGAACTCCCAGATGCCTGCATCTTTCTCATCAATAGTAAGTTCTACTTTGGAAAGCAAGTAATCTATCCAGCGTGCAGAATCCTTTCGTTCCGAAAAGACGAAGCGATGGTCCACATATAAGGGAAGCAGGGATATTAAGACCTGGCCATAAATGTCATTTTGGATGTGCTCGTAGGCCTGATTGCCAATTCGTACCGGCCCATTGCCGAGATATCCATCCAGATGGTCCATGATCTCTTCGAGAAGATGCTTCTGACCAGTGATGCCGTAAAGTGGCTGGAATCGGCCCTTTTCAGAAAAAGAAATATCAGACACATAACTAAAGTATTTCTCCATCTCCTCGAAATGACCGATATGGTTCAGCGCAGTGATCACATAATAGGTATCCCGGAGCCAGCAATATCGGTAGTCCCAGTTGCGGCCACTTCCGGGGAACTCCGGAAGGCTCGTGGTGCTGGCAGCGATTATTGCGCCGGTATCTTCATACTGATGGATTTTTAATGCCAGCGCAGAGCGGATCACATTCTTCTGATAAAACGAAGCAATCGAGGAATGCTTGATCCATATCCGCCAATAGGCGACAGTTTCCCGTAAGAAGTGTTCTGCAGTACTGGCCAATGGTGCTTCCAGTGGCTTTCCATAGGTTAAAACCAGGTACTTGGTTTCATTTAATACGGTATACTGTTCATCGATTATATAATTAATCGGAATATTAGTGGTTAATCGCAGTTGATCATCTGTACCAAAATATTCAATATGGCTGCTGCCTCTTTGCGGTGTCAGGATGGTTCTGCCATAATCATAAACTGGTTGGCACCTGACCCGAATCCTCGGGGCTCCTTCCAGCAGCTCCACCTTCCTGATCAACATGAGGGGCTTAAAATATCGCTCGTACTGATTAAAACGTGGTGCGAAATCCGTAATACGATATTTTCCTTCAGCAGAACTTACATCCGTGCAAAGCACATTCGTATTTTCCCTATAATATTGCTCCGTGGTATAGTCGCCTTCCGGCAGGATGGAGAACTCTCCCCCTTTCTTGTCGTCAAGCAGCTTCCCGAAAACAAATGAGCTATCGAATCGCGGCCAGCATAACCATTCTACATTTGTATTCTTATGGATATGAGCCAAGAAGGCACAATTCCCAATAATACCCGTCTGGTAGATATGTTTCTCCATAAATCCCGTATTTTTATCGCAAAAAGAATGTTGAATAAATTAATGAAACAACAATTGAACCAATAAAGCGGTAAATTTAAAATTATCTCCCGGGTCAGCGAATACTAATCGCAAATCGGTATAGTTCTACATAATTATTCGTAAACTTCATATTGTTTTATGATTTTTTTATATTTCCTTAAATTTCATACATTTAGATTTTTATAAAAGGAATTATGATCATTATTGCGGATGGAGGGTCCACCAAGACAAATTGGTGTTTGTTGAACAAAGCTGGCCAGAAAATCTATTTCAATACGGAGGGTTATAACCCGTATTTCGTAAGTACCCAATACATCATCGATTCCTTAAGACGAGACCTGCCATCGGATATTGTCTTAGAAGACGTGATCGAAGTAAATTATTACGGCGCCGGCTGTTCTACCGCTGAAAAGGTAAAAACAGTAACTGATGCCATGTCTGCCGTTTTTAAGCGGGCAGATGTGTACGTAGGACATGACCTGTTGGCAGCGGCGCGGGCTTTACTTGGTCTGGACACTGGTTTTGCTGCTGTACTGGGGACCGGGACGAACACCGGCCTTTACAATGGCAGGGATATCATTCATAATATTGATTCAGCAGCATACATTCTTGGTGACGAAGGCAGCGGATGTGATATAGGTAAAAAGCTTTTGACGGATTACCTGCGCGGCTACATGCCGGAAGCGGTGAGGCAGCGTTTTTGGGATACCTACAAATTAACCGGAGACGAGATCATGGACCGTGTTTATACCGAGCCAATGCCGAACCGCTTTTGCGCCAGCTTCAGCAAATTTGTATATGACAATAATGTTCATTCAGAATATTCACGAACGCTGGTAAAAACATCGTTTACAAACTTTTTTGAAAATCTGGTCAGTCATTATCCCAATTACAGAGACTATAGCTTTAACTGCATCGGTTCAGTAGGGTATAACTTCAGGAATGTGCTCGAAGAAACGGCTGTTGAGTATGGCATGAATGTAGGAAAGATTATTCGCTCACCAATCGATGACCTGGTTAAATATCATGTCGAGTTGGCACCAAAAAGTTATATATAAATCTCTCTGGTCCGATCATTTTCCAAAGGAAAGCTCCCTTTGGAATAAGTTAGTATACTTTTTTTTATCTAATTTATATAATTTCGCCGCCCGGTAAGAAACTCCTTTCTGTTTTTCGTCAAGTTCTGTCAAAATACCGTAACTGAGCATTTTCTTTCTAAAATTTCTCTTATCCATTTTTCTGTTCAAGATCACTTCATATATGCGCTGTAACTGACTCAACGTAAATTTCTCAGGGAGCAACTCGAAAACTATCGGCTGATAGCTGATTCGCGTCCTTACTTTTTGAAAAGCCCGTTCAAATATCTTACTATGATCAAACGCCAGTTCAGGAAGGCTTCCCAAAGATATCCATGCTGCATTTTTTGCGTAGCCCGTTATCGGCGCAGGTTTCGTGCCCATTTTTCTGCTGAGTCTGACCATGGCATAATACGCCACGGTAATTACCCTTCCCTGGGGATGGCGGTTTACATCCCCAAAAGTGTAGAACTGATCCATATAAATACCGCGCAGTCCGGTAAGTTCATACAAAATACGTGCTGCGGCATTATCCAGACTTTCATCCTGGTTTACCAGATAACCAGGTAGCGCCCACCAATCCTTAAAAGGCTCTTCGTTACGTTCGATCAGGAGCACCTTAAGCTCTCCCTCATCGAAGCCAAAGATCACACAGTCAATTGAAAATACAGAATCAAATTTGGGTAATATCGTTTCCACAGCACATCAGAATTATAGGGCTAAATATATAAGGATTTAGAGAGGAACAACTGAAAAAACACTGAAAATTATATAGTGTAAAAAATACACGTTATATTCGCACTTATTTCAATTTTCATCAGACTGAGAATAATAAAAATAAAGATTGCGGTTTTAAAGTCACTATATTTGGTCGCCCAAATGACAGTCAGGGGTGTGAATATATGATTGCGGTAGTTTATAGTGGATCAAGATACGCAGACTGGAAGCTCGCAGAAAAAGGAGAAATCGTTTCAGAATTTAAAACTCAGGGGATTAATCCATTTTTTAGCGATGAAGATGCTATTAACGCCCTGCTAAATAAGACTATCCAACTGATCAACAATGCAGAAAAGATCAGAAGGGTTTACTTTTTCGGTGCCGGCGCATCAGCAGAAGAGCATAAAGAGCTGATCGCAAGGTCGTTCCGGAGATTCTTTCGATATAGCCGGGTGCTTGTCGATCATGATTTGCAGGCAGCAGCTTTAGCAACTTGCGGCGACAAACGTTGTATTATAGGCATCCTGGGGAGCGGATCCAATGCTGCCTATTTCAACGGCAAGGTGGTTATTAATAATAATTACGGTCTAGGTTATATTCTTGGGGATGAGGGTTCGGCAAACTGGCTCGGAAAACAATTGCTAAAAGCCTCCTTGAACGGAATGCTCCCTGAAGGACTTGCACTGGAATTCAGTGAAAAATATGACCTTGTACGAACGCAAATACTCGATAAAGTTTACCGGAAGCCGCAACCAGCTTTATTTTTGAGTTACTTTGCAGACTTCCTGATGGACCATATCGACGAAGTCTTTGTAAAGGATCTGGTGATAAGGGGGTTTGATCTTTTCTTCAGGACTTATATTATTCCGCTTAAGCAGAAATATCCTGATGCTCCTCTCCATATAGTTGGAACTGTGGCGGCGGGTTTTCCGGAATACCTCAAGCTGGCTGCCGAAAAGAACGAATTGATTATAGGTTCTGTTATTAAAGAACCTATTTATAATATATTGAAATATTACTCGAACAAAAATTAACATATGAACCTCTCAGTCTGAACAACTCAGAGCGTTGATGAACACTAAAACATAAATTGTAAGAAAATGAAGATTGGAATAAACGGATTTGGCCGCATCGGCCGCTTAGCTTTCCGGGCTGCGATGGAACGGGATGGTATTGATGTCGTTGGAATTAATGATCTGGTGCAGCCCGAGTATATGGCTTATATGTTGAAATATGATTCTACTCACGGCCAATTCAACGGCACAATAGAAGTGAAAGACGGTCATCTTGTGGTAAATGGAAAAACGATCCGCGTAACGGCGGAAAAAGATCCTGCCAATCTTAAATGGAATGAAGTTGGCGCTGAAATCATCGTTGAATCAACCGGCCTATTTTTAACCCAGGCCGATGCCCAGAAGCATCTGCAGGCCGGTGCGAAAAAAGTAGTTTTTTCGGCCCCGGCAAAAGATGATACCCCGACTTTTGTGATGGGAGTAAATCATAAAGACCTTACTGCAGATCAGAATATCGTATCAAACGCATCATGTACCACGAATTGTCTTGCCCCCCTTGCCAAGGTTCTGCATGATAAATATGGTATCCTGGAAGGCCTGATGACCACGGTACACGCAGTTACTGCCACCCAGAAAACTGTAGACGGTCCTTCTGTCAAAGACTGGAGAGGAGGAAGAGGCGCATACCAGAATATTATCCCTTCATCCACAGGCGCTGCAAAAGCAGTTACCCTGGTCATCCCTGATCTGAAAGGTAAGCTTACCGGGATGTCATTCCGGGTTCCTACGGCCGATGTGTCTGTAGTGGATCTTACCGTTCGCCTCGATAAAGCGGCTACATACGAAGACATCAAAAAAGCGATGAAAGACGCTTCAGAAGGTGAACTGAAAGGGATCCTTGGTTATACAGAAGACGATGTTGTATCAACCGATTTCCTGGGAGATGCACGCACCTCTATCTTTGATGCAAAAGCTGGTATAGCCCTGAATGATAACTTTGTAAAAGTAGTTGCATGGTATGATAATGAGTGGGGTTACTCCAATAAACTGATCGACCTGGTTCAGCTTATCGGCACTGTAAAATAATTGTTTTTACTAACCAGAGCCCTGCTTTATCATCTAAAGCAGGGCTTTTTTGTATAAAGATCAAGGAGCAAAGAATCAAGAACAAAGAAGGACGAATGCAGTATCTTTGCTCCTTGTTCTTTATCTTCATCTTATATTTATAAAAAATATTTCTTCTAATGAAAAAAATATCCTGGGGCATCATTGGCTGCGGCGATGTAACGGAAGTGAAAAGCGGGCCTGCATTTAATCTTGTGCCTGATTCAGAGCTGGTCGCGGTAATGCGGCGGGATACAATAAAAGCGGAAGATTATGCACAAAGGCATCAAGTAAAAAAATGGTATTCAAATGCCGGCGACCTGATCAATGATGATGATGTGAGCGCCATTTATATTGCAACTCCGCCGGCTTATCATGAGGAATACACACTACAGGCTTTTGCCGCGGGCAAACCCGTATATGTGGAAAAGCCGATGGCGCTCGACTCTGCTGAAGCATTTCGGATGAATCAAGCCTCCCGAAAACATTCCTGCAAACTAAGCGTAGCACATTACCGCCGGGCACAGCCCAAATTCCTGAAGATACTTCAACTCATTCAGGAAAAACATTTAGGCGATCTCATTTCTGCGGAAATAACATTCAAACAATCATACCAACCAGGAGTGGAGTATACCTGGCGTACCAAGCCCTCCGTCTCAGGTGGGGGTTTATTTCATGACCTCGCCCCGCACCAGTTGGACCTCATGCTCTATTTCTTTGGTTTACCGCTAAGTGTCAGGGGAACTTCCCTAAACAGGGCAAATCTCTACGATGCTGACGACTACGCAAGCACTGAGATAATATTTAAAGAAAATATTACGGTTAAGGGTTCATGGGATTTTAATGCCCGGCTTGAAGATGAAAAAGATCTATGTGAAATCAGAGGTACCAAAGGCATGATCCGTTTCTCTGTTTTCAGCGATATGACAGAACTCGTAACCGGAGAGGAGACATCAGCCCTGGTATTCGATCATCTACCGCATGTACAACAGCCGATGATTGAGCAGGTGGTAAATTACTTTCTCGGCAACGCACCTAACCCATGCTCCGCTGATGAGGGGCTGGAAGTGATGAAAATGATGGATAAGATTACCGGAAAGATCGCGTGAGTTGAAAATTATTCATATTCTCTTTAGAATAACACCGCCGAGCGGAGGAAAATTAATCTCGACAGACTGAGGCTTCCCTTGCCAGGGAATGTCTTCCGAGTCAAGAACGTGGGTTTGGGTATCTCCGCTCCCATAGAAGCGCTCCTCATTCGAATTTAATAGGATTTGCCATTTACCCGCTGCCGGCAGGCCTGTCCGCCAGGAAGTTCTCGGAACAGGTGTCATATTCAGCACAATGAGCAGGTCGTTCTCCGGATCATTTCCCCTGCGCGAATAGACCAGTACTGAGTTTTCCGCATCTCCGCCCTCGATCCATTCAAACCCTTCACTGCTGAAACTCTTCTCATATAAAGCAGGCTCCGATCTGTAAAGTTTATTCAATGTCTTTACAAAATCCTGCAGTCCCCGGTGGGGCGCGTATTCCAGCAGATGCCAGTCCAGCGAACGGTTAAAATCCCACTCCGCTGACTGCCCGAAATCGTCCCCCATAAAAAGGCACTTGGTGCCGGGGTGGGTAAACATATACATATAAAGCAGGCGCAGGTTGGCGAATTTCTGCCATTCATCCCCGGGCATCCTGTTCAGCAGCGAGCCTTTCCCGTGAACTACCTCGTCATGCGAAAAAGGAAGCATAAAGTTTTCAGTAAAGGCATATTCAGTACTGAAAGTGATCAGGTTATGGTCATATTTCCGGTGAACCGGATCCTTGGAAAAATAATCCAGGGTATCGTGCATCCAGCCCATCATCCATTTCATTCCAAAACCCAATCCTCCTGTATAGGTTGGGCGACTAACGCCGGGGAAAGCTGTAGATTCTTCCGCAATGGTCTGCACATCAGGAAAATGCCCGTACACCGCTTCATTAAATTCCTTTAAAAAAGCAATGGCTTCCAGGTTCTCCCTCCCGCCGAACTCGTTCGGTATCCACTCCCCTTCTTCACGGGAATAGTCCAGGTAAAGCATCGACGCGACAGCATCCACCCGCAGCCCGTCGGCATGGTAGCGGTCGAGCCAGAAAATCGCATTGCTGATGAGGAAAGATTTAACTTCATTACGTCCGTAATTGAAAATATAGGATTTCCAGTCGGGATGAAACCCCTTCTTCATATCCGCATGCTCATATAAATGGGTTCCGTCAAACTTGTACAGTCCGTGCTCATCTCCCGGGAAATGCGAGGGTACCCAGTCCAGGATCAGGCCGATACCGTTCAGGTGAAGCTGTTCGATAAGATACATCAGATCCTGGGGACTGCCATAGCGGGAAGTGGCGGCGAAATATCCCGTGATCTGGTAGCCCCATGAAGGATAAAATGGATGCTCCATCAGGGGCAGAAATTCCACATGCGTATAGCCCATGTCTTTGAGATAGGGAATAAGCTTCGCAGCCATCTCCCTGTAACTGAGCAGCTCATCAGAAGATTCAGGGTTCCGCGCCCAGGAACCCAGGTGCATCTCATAAACCGATACCGGCTTGTTAAGCGTATTTTTCTCATGCCGGGAATGCATCCATGATCCATCTTTCCATTCGTACCAGGTATCCCAGACAATGGAGGCGGTCAGAGGCGGTTCCTCCCATCTCAGGGCAAAGGGATCTGCCTTTTCCACGGTTTCACCGGAAACAGAATGAATAAAATACTTATAGATCTCACCTGCCCTGACACCGGGGATAAAAGTCTCCCAGATGCCCGAACCATCCCATCTTACACTCATCGGATGAGAAAGCCTGCTCCAGCCATTGAAATTGCCTTCAACACTAACCAGCCTCGCATTCGGCGCCCAGACAGCGAAATAGGTTCCCTCGAGGCCATCATGCAATACTACGTGCGAGCCGAACTTTTCGTATAGCTTATAATGTTTGCCGGTCCTGAAAAGATAGATATCGAGATCTGAGAAACGAGAATACCATGCTGTCGGACTTACAGAGGAGACTGACTGGGATTGAACAGTTGGACTATTTTTCTTGGTCATACTACCAACTCTGGAGATATTTTCCTTCAATATACCTCTTTCTAATTAAGATCACGCAAGAATTTCAATTTGCTTAAAGTTCTTGCGTGATTTAACCCTTAGCCATGTTTCACCCTCTGTAGCTAATGTTTCATTATATTCCATCCCGTCTATCAGGATTTTCGTCGGTACAAAAGGAAGGCCGATAATCTTCAGGTCATAATTCTCATATCTAGGAGTATACAGCCCTTCCACGGACTGGGTGATGGTCAACGACTGATGATCCCCATTCACTCTAAACTTCTTTTCCAGGTAAATATCCTGCTCAAAGGCAAATGTATCATCATGATCTTCATAATAGAAAGAATTCACTTCATAATCAGAATAGTACACCTGGAACGTCAGCTCCTCCGGTTCAAATTCGCCCACATATTGCATCAAAGGTGATTCCGGGATAACGGAGCCTGCTTTTATCAATAAAGGCATAGAATCAATCGGCGCATTGATGAGGTGTTCTCCGCCGCCCTCATATAACTCGTGGCTCCAGTAATTATACCATTTACCTGTCGGCAGATAAACATTTTTACTGACTGCCCCCGGTTCAGTAACTGGCGATACCAGAATTTTATCTCCAAAGGTGAATGTGTCCTCAATGCTGTGAGTAAGAGTGTTATGTTGCTCATGCATGACCAGTGGCCGTAGGATGGGGAAATTATGGCGATGCTGTTCCCAAAAAACTGAATAAATATAGGGCATGAGCCGATATCTTAATTCTATAAATTTCCGGTTGATAGATTCATATTCAGCCCCGAAGCTCCATGGTTCGCGCTCGGGTGTATCCCCCGCAGAGTGCGCGCGCATAAAAGGTGAGAATACGCCCATCTGTATCCATCTGGTAAACAATTCTCCATCCGGCGAGCCGCTGAATCCG
>CAZFQV010000028.1:9045-13287 GCA_964521175.1 uncultured Sphingobacterium sp. | reverse complement strand
ATCGCGACCATAATCTTCATATATATATTGGATGATCTCCTCCCTCCGCTCATGTTCAAAATCTACATCGATGTCTGGCCATTCTTCACGCGCATCTGACATAAAGCGTGAAAATAATAATCTTGATTTCATTGGGTCAACGGCGGTAATGGCCAAACAATAGCAGACGGCAGAATTAGCGGCAGATCCCCGTCCCTGGTGTAAGATGCCTAACTCTTCGGCCTTTTGAGTGTATTTATACACTCGCAGAAAATAGGGAGCTAGCTTCCGGCCTTGGATAAAGTTAAGCTCAAATTTTAGCTGTTTTCTGACTTTTTCTGGAATAAAATCACCATAGCGTTCATGTGCTCCGGCATAAGTGTATTTGATCAAGCGCTCCTGGGCTGTAAGCCCATTGACTACGGCTTCTTCCGGTTCTATGTACTTTAGCGTATCCAGAGAAAAGGTACAGGCTTCCGCAATTTCCAGGGCGTTGCTTATTGCTTCAGGATATTTTCTGAATAAGCGGTGCAATTCATCGATGGGTTTAATATATCTTTCGGCATTGGCATGCAGGCGAAATCCTGCCTCATGTATGGTGCATTTTTCGCGGATGCAGGTCAGAATATCCTGAAGTTCACGTCTTGCGGCTTCATGGTAGTGCACGTCACCGGTTGCAACCATGGGTACACCAAGCTGAGAGAGACGATATAACTTTTTGGTATCGTCACCGCCGTAGGAATATGTCGCAGCGATATAGGCAGCATTGCCCAAGGTAGAGCGATACTCCGCTACCTGTTGTTTAAAATCATCGTCATAGTCAAACTTTGCATTTAATGAGTCAGGCGGAATAATGATGAATAGAATACCTTCCCGATAGGTATATACATCCGCCTTATATAAATGACAGTCGCCCTTTTCAGCCCGCAGGTTCCCCAGGGTTAGTAAAGCAGAGAGCCTGCTATAAGCATCCTGATCAGTAGGATAAGCCAGCAGGCTTGGCCCGTCTAATAGATCAAGGCGGCAGGCGGGGATAAAGCGGACGCCCTCTTTTCTGGCAGCTACATGTGCCCTAACTATTCCTGCCAGACTATTACGGTCTGTTATAGCAATAGCCTCATAAGCGCAGGCTGCAGCCCCCTGAACCAGTTCCCCCGGATGCGAACCGCCGCGAAGGAAGCTGAAATTGCTTGTCGCTTGTAATTCTGCGTATCTCATCATCTTCAGGCAAAAAATCCATGTATATACCATTGTGGCACGGCATCATAATGCCCCGACCGGAATAGCCAATATCGCTGACCCTTTGAATCTTCTACCGCATAATAATCCCGGTGCTCTCCCTTGTCCTGCCACCACTCCCGTTCAATACGTTCCGGTCCATCAGCCCGTTCGACCTCATGTCTTCTGCCTTTATAGGTGAATACTTTGGGCGGATAATCCGGTAATAGCGCCATGACTTCTATGCGTTCCGGGCGGCGCAACAGGCGTAAAGGACGTGGTCTGTCGGTGCGCCAGGCGGTAGCAGGTATTTCTGTTAAAGAAACTGCGGGTCTAATGGATCGCTCCGGCCAATAATGTTCCACAGGCAGATAACGATGAATCGCATTCGCTCCGACTTTTCCAGCCAGCTTGTCCAGCAGCTCCGCTAGTGCGGTATCTTGTAAACCCGGATGGCCAGACCATAACCTTTCTTGAACTGCATCAACGTCTTCGACTTTCGGTGCTTCCAAAAGAAACAATTCAATACCCAGGGCTGGTTCGATTTTGCTGATCTGCAATTCAAACAGTTTTACTAAATGGGATACATTATGCGATCCGCGGTTGGTGCTGATAGCCGCTTGCACTACTCGGCCATCGATACGATAGCATTTGAGTATGGCCTGGCGGATGCCTTTGCCTTCAGACTGCAGCCGTGCACATAAGCCTTCCAGTAGTTGCTGTATTGCAATCTCAATCCCTGTTTTCGTTCGGATGGGCTCCAGGCAGGGCAGTCGTTCGGTATAGGGTATGGGCGGAACCAAGGGTGTCAAGGGTTCCTCCTCCAGATTCAAAGCTTGTGCTAACCGGAGCAGGAATATATCTCCAAAGCGCCTTCGCAATACGCTGCGGGGGAGGTCTATGAAGGTTTTGATGGTAGTAAAGCCTAACTTATGCAGCTTGTTGAGTACTAATGGTTCCAAACGGAGTGCCGCTGGCGGCAAGTGGAGCAGGGCATTTGCTTCTTCGTTGGTTTCGATGATGGGAGTCTTTTTCCCGAAACGAACAACTGCCCAGGCAGTTCCAACCGTATCGGCGATAGCTGCACGGGCATCATAGCCCGATGTGCGTAGTTTATTGACGATCTCTTTTAAATATTCCCGCTCGCCACCCCATAAATGTGCGCAGCCTGAGATATCCAGGGTCAGCCCATCCGGCAGATCGATTGCCACGGAGGGTGAATAACGGATACACCATAAACCCAATTGCCGTAATAATTTAGCCTCTTTCCCGGGCAGATGATCCAGTACCTGCAGGTCAGGGATAACTGCTCTGGCGTCTGCCACTGTCATGCCGCAGTAAGCACCCTGCTCCTGAGCAAGGGCATTGGCCGAGGTAATTAAGATCCGATTATGTTCAGGCGCGGCGAAAACCAATGGGATCTCCCTGAGTTCCGGCCTTTTTAAGGTCAGCCAGTCTGTCGTCAGATGACGAAACCATATGGCCATAAAACGTTTTTGCATGCCTCACCCGATCATTAGTTTTTGCTGTTCAATAACTGGTTCCTGAACAGGCCTGAGCTGACCATCCGACCATTCCATGATCCAACTTCCCGGCCGACCGTTGCGTACCCGCAATAAGTCGATCTGCCATCGCGGGAAACCCAGACCAGGCAGGCTGTCGATCTGTCCGCTGGGCAGTGGTTTGATCTTCCACCGGGCAGCACAGGCCGTAGAGCCCATTTTCCCGGATTCATTGCGCAGGATGAAGCCGGTCACCTGACTTTGTTCAACGGCCAGTTGCAAACGCCGCGACTGCTTAAAGTCTATTTCCCCTGCTTCGGCGACAACTGCTGCCAGCCCTGCGCATTTTAAGGCTTCTTCCATTACCCATAATACCTCTTTATCTTTGGTCAGCGTAATAAAGATTACACGATCAGGTTCCACCCCGAAACTTTTGAAGGCCAGGGGGAATAAATTATCCGAACGCCCTACCCATAAGCAGACTCCGCCATTTTTCATCAGTACAGAAAGTAAGCAAGTCACAAAGCCGCTGCCGGCTGTTGCCTGTTCTGTATTCGCGCAGACCATCTCATGTACATTGCCCAAAGGAAATACTCCATTCGGGAAAGCTGCTTCCACCGGCCCCAGGCCCAGCAGCTCCTCCGCATCTGCAGCAGGCGGCCTGTAACCCTCCCATTGCAAAATGTCTTTTTGCAAGCGGCTGATGAGTGCTTTTTTGTCGGATGCGGCTATCATTCTGTTAATTCGAGATCGGGCACCAAAAATAATACTAAAAATATTAGTATTTATATTAAAGTCGAAAATTATTTAAAGCGGGTAGTTTTCCACGGAGATAGCGGAAATTAATGTAGAGTCATTATCTTTTTTCAGGAGCAGCACGAAAAGCCAGGCTTACCCGAAGATTTGTTGAAATACCCACCGTGATTTATTGATCGGCGATAAATGGCCTAATGCTGCAAGCTTGTGAGAGAATCCTTAAGAGTAGTGGGCCTAGTAGGATATTGGCGAACTAAGAGATAGCATTATCTATTCAATAATTCAAAATGGATCAATACAAGAGGTTAAATCCATAATCAAATCATGACTCTATGCTGTATTTAGAACGATTATTATTCGTCCTATCTCTTCCTCATTTTTAAAATCATTTCTCCATCGACGTCTCATATTCTCCATGCCTGGCGGCGGCATTCAATTTCGCCCGGTGATATAATGCTTGTTGCGCTTTTACTATATTCTCATCCTGTCCGTTCCAGATGTCAATGGCAGGATGTTCAAGTGCACGGGAAAAGGAAAAGGTAAGCACCCAGGGCAGCCGGGATTTAAAATTTTTATTCATGGCATTTAAATGCTGGGAGGCAACTTGCGGAGACTGTCCACCTGATAAAAAAGCAATGCCCGGCACGGCCGCGGGAACAGCCTGCAACAGGCAATTTACTGTAGCTTCAGCCACTTCAGTTATGTTATTTTGTATTGCAGCATCTTTTCCGGCAATGATCATATTAGGTTTCAGCAATAGCCCTTCCAGAGACACCCTTTGCAGGTA
>CAZFQV010000028.1:0-9035 GCA_964521175.1 uncultured Sphingobacterium sp. | reverse complement strand
CGATTAAATAAAGCTTTTAATACTTTTTCTGTGACCTCAAAAGTTTTTGACAGGATATGATTGCCGTCCATTATTACTTCCGGCTCTACAATCGGGACTATACCTGCCTCCTGGCATAATGCGGCATAGCGTGCAAGTGCATGTACATTGGCGTCTATACAGGTATCGGTAGGAATACCATCGCCTATGGTGATTACTGCACGCCATTTTGCAAAACGTGCACCTAGTTTTTTATATTCCTCCAAACGATCGCGGAGGCCATCTAATCCTTCGGTAATCTTTTCATTAGGAAAACCAGCCATCGGTTTTGCGCCCATATCCACTTTAATTCCGGGTATAATTTCCGCTTGTTCCAGCACTTTTGTAAAAGGAATGCCTTCATTAGTTTGTTGGCGAATAGTTTCATCAAAAAGAATGGCACCACTTATACTTTCATTAAGACCGGGTGTGGTAACAATCCATTCTCTAAAGCGTCGTCTTGCTTCTTCTGTTTGTGGAATGCCGAGCGGAGCAAACCTTTTATTGCATGTTGAAACACTCTCATCCATGGCGAGCAAACCCTTGCCAGTTGCCAGTAATTGACTTATTGTATTTATTAATACTTGCTTGTTCATGATTTATTTATTTTCCCATTTCCATACCTTGGTAGACAGCGAATTTGATACTGGAAAAGCTACCGTTGATTACCGGAATGCCTTGGTCTGCGGAGTTCATGATGCAGTTTCAATTCCTAATTCATTCAATTTCTCACAGGTTTTTTCATAATTACTATGGCAAATACCTTTAATTCCTAAGCTCCCGGCCACCTTTACAAATTCACATAAATCATCAATACAAAGTGTTTTTTCTGAAGGCGACTGCGCCAGGTCCAGCGCTAGTTTGTAGATATTAATGTCCGGCTTTCTTATGTGGACATAAGACGAGGAAACAAAAAAGTCTATAAATTCGTTTAGGCCATACTTTTCAATTCTGTAGGCATTCAATTCTCTGGATTCGTTACTTACGGCAACTACCTTTAAGTGATATCTGTTTTTAACTAGCTTGATCAATCCGATCATATCCGGAAAGGGTTGCGATTGGGAGAAGATAAATCGCCTGAATTCGTCCTTTGAGAAATCCCGCGGCTCGTAAAAAATAACACGGTCAAGATACTCATCCAGCGTAAGCTTGCCCAGTTCAAAAGCCTCAACGACAATAACATGCCGACTCTGCATTGCCTCTCTATCCAGGTCGAATTTTTCTGCTGCCAACTTTCGTGATTCATGCCCCCAGCCATTAGTCAGAAGTACGCCGCCAATATCTAAGAATAGAGTTTTTATCATTTCTGTGCCTCCCATGTTTGTTATATTTTATTTAAACATTGAGTTTATACCATAAAAGAATCTAATGTGCTGTCGGTTATTCGCTCTTAGCGAAGTGATACATTTTTTATAATTTGCTGACTACTATTTATAGTCGATATTGAGATCAAAGCGACAGCAAAAAACTTTATGCTATTAGGTTATTAACAGCAGTCGCCACGGAGGAGTTGCGGGGAATATTAGTACGGTAATGATAATTTTTCTCCGCCGGGGATGTCAGTCGTAGCAGGATAATAAAGGTCACGATTCATGCCTGCAGGTATTATTAGAACCTAATTCCTTCCAGGGCTATGAGCCGCATGTTGTCAGAATAGTTTTATCAAACGGGAAGCTATATGCCGGATCCCTTTGATCATGAAACACCCGGCTCATGGTCGATCCCAAAAGGTTTTGTACGGGGCTCGGGGTGCGCATGACTGAAACTCTCATTGCGTTCCACTTCAGGAGTAGGGTCATCTATCCCATCGCCGTCGCCATATGAATTGAGGATAGTATAATGTCCTGCTTTATTAATTTGGTTTTGCAAGACCCGGGTGTCAATGGGTTCACTCATAGTTAGTAAGACCCCTTGCGGCTGCAACTTAACATCTGCGTTTGTAACGTCAGGAAGTTCCATCAGTGCATTTCTTACATTATCGACACAACCATCACAGGTCATCCCTTTTAATTCATAATACTTTTTCATGTTGATTGTCTTTATTAATTAAACGATCTCTTCAGTTCCGCTGTTGCCCGGTAGCACCTTATACCCATGCTCTTTTTTTAAATTCACCCTTTAGCAATTGCTCTTTGAATATCTTTACCATATCTAAGGAGTATGATTCATTATTTAACTTTTAAGAGTTAAATCACCGGGCTTGTTATTGAATAACAAGCCCGAATTCGTATAGTTTTTATTTCTTCCTGTTTCTTCTGCATATAAACACATCCTATTGCTGAATGCCAGAAATGCGCTTGAGATATATTTCAACAAGGAATACCTCTATTTAGTTTGAAAGTTAGGTCTGGATTAGATCAAATGGCCAGATCTCTAAAAAAGAGGAGCCCGCTTGCTTCTAGCCCCTCTATGGGTTAAAAGATGGGTACTAACCCGTTTACGTGGGATTTATTAGGCAAAGTGAATGATAGCAAGGAGCGCGCATGATGCGATAATGACCCATAAACTTACACCCTGTATAAGGGGTTTAACACCGACAGATCTTAGCACGGTCTTGGATAAGCCTGCGCCGATTAAGAACAAGGTGAGGCTTAAACCTTTTTTGGCGATATTTACAATGGCCGGAGCTGCATATTGTACTGCAGGAATATAGGTGCTGGCCAGCATAGCCACTACAAACAGGCCGATGAAATATGGGAGCTTGATTTTTTTAGACTGATTTTTGAATAGGAAGGTTGTTCCGAAAGCGATAGGGATAATCCATAAGGCTCTGGTGAGTTTAACAGTAGTGGCAATTTCTAAGGCCGTTGCACCATATTTGTTGGCCGCCCCGACAACGGAGCTGGTATCATGTATCGCAATAGCACACCATAATCCAAACTGAGTTTGGGAAAGGTCAAAAAAATGACCAATTGGCGGAAATATAAACAAGGCTACAGAGTTTAAGATGAAGATTGTCCCCAATGCTACAGACATTTGGCTCTCCCTGGCTTGCATCACCGGAGAGAGCGCGGCAATAGCACTTCCCCCACAAATAGCCGTACCCGCTGAGATTAAAAAAGAGGTCTTATGCTCAATCTTTAATAATTTGCCAAAAAGAAGACCCAAAGTCAGGGTGCCGAAAATACAGAAAACTGTAAAGATGATTCCTCCCTTGCCCGCTTGAATAGCCGAAAAAACATTCATCCCAAAACCCAGACCCACCACAGAAAATTGAAGTAGAAGATTAGTTGCCTTTTGATTCAGATGGATGAACGGATGCCCGATAGTTTGTGCGACTACCAATCCCATAAACAAGGCAGTGGGTGCGCTGATCCATGGCGTTAAGCATGCAATTAGCAGTACTACAAATATCGCCTGGCGATAGGTGAAGCCTGGTATTAAGAAGCTCTTGTGAGTAAAATCTAGTAGGCGTTCCATTATTTATTTTTCTTTGTTAGCCAAAGATCCATAAATAGAATGCTCAGTTTATATGCCTAATAAGTATGTTCCATAACTAAATGTTATGACTTAGAGTAAATTTGATAAATAACTTAGATAAGGCATTCACTTGTCCTTGCGGCTCGATAAAGTGAAACGGTCGCTCAATACTGAGGTTTTTTACATCGATCACGCGAAGTTCATTATGTTTTAACTCTTTTAAGATGGCATGGATGGAAATAAATGCCAAACAAGGACTATGCAGCAGATAAGATTTGATACTTTCGGTACTTCCTAATTGCATTTCGACGTTTAGATCCTCCATCTTTATATGATGCGCATTAAGGGCATGAGTAATTACTTCCAATGTGCCAGAGCCACCCTCCCTGATCAGAAGAGGATACTTGTTGAGCTCCTCAATTTTTATATTATCCTTCTTAGTGAAATTTTCCTGAGCATTCACCACCAATACCAGCTCATCTTTTATAAATTTCTGATAGCTCAGCAGAGGGTTTTTACTTCGACCTTCTATAATCCCTAGTTCAATGTCCTTGTTCAGCAAAGCCTGTTCTACAAACTCGGTATTGCCGGTTAAAAGGCGGACTTTTACTTCTTTAAATTTCTGATGAAAATCTGCCAGGATGGGAGGAATAACATATTGGGCAATGGTAGAGCTGGCACCAATTTTTAATACTCCGCTATGTTTCTCGGCGAGGATATTCATCTCAAATTCCATGTTTCTGTATAAATCAAAAATATGGTCTGTGTAGCTTAACAGGGTTTCTCCCGCTGGGGTGAGCATTATTTTATTGCCATTCCTCTCAAAAAGCTGCAGCTTGAACGATGTTTCCAGCTCATGGATATGACGACTTACTGCCGGCTGGCTGATATAGAGTTCCTTAGCGGCCCTGGTGAAACTCGATCGCCGGGCAACTGTATAAAAAACTTTTAATCTAAAATCAAACATGTATTAATGAAATGGCTGCGGGTACAGTTTAACCGCTGGCTTTATCAGGCGACTATTTTTTTACCAGCTGATAAGCTTTATTTTTTATTAACCTGTTAGTATTCGTTTAGGATAAGGCATTTTGATTATTAATCGCTATCAGGGTTTAATTGCCGACCAGCCTTGCGCCTGCCTGATAATGAGTTCCCCACTACCGCTGGGAACGACAGTAATAAAATCGTAAAGTTGATCTCTGCTGATATTTCTTCCCTTTAAGGTGTTGTTGCATTGCGATAAGATTACCCCCTTTTCGGCGAGACTTTTTAATTGAGTGCCATAGTTGCTCCCTTTTAGATAAGCCTGAGTGCCACCTCCGGAAACGATCAGCTCTATATGGACCTTTCCCTGCAGACGAGGATCTTCCAATGCATTGTTAATGTTCCTGATGGCCTTCTGAATAACTTTAGGATCATCGCTGTCTAATTGAAAGATGGCATAATAATCCTTTAAATCTGCAACGGCACCGGTAAATGCTCCGCCCTTATCTACAGATTTGGTTTGTGATTTTACTGAGTTGGCCATCAGAGCTAACAGCAGCGATAATAAGACAAGTCTTTTCATGTTTTTTATTTAAATGTATGATTTAATTTTCGTGATGTTTCAATGGGTTTGAATGGGCCTAACTTATGCTGATGCTCTGAAAACTGGTCTGCGTAAGGGCCAAAAGGGAAATCAATAGGCTTTTTGGCTAAATTTTTCCAATCCTTAGATTGATCTTTATGCGGTCGGGGCTTACTGTTTACATATGCTGCCACATCCCATGCTTGTGCATCTGTTAATACAGCATCCCGATAATTGACACCCAGGGGCATATTGTTCTTCACGAAGCCTGCGAAGTTCGCCAGCCGATATAAACCCGCTCCATCGTTATAACTGTTTTTTCCCCATAATGGAGGATACTCATAACCATTCCCCTCAGCATTCATTAAGCCGCCCCCATCTTTTCCATGGCAACTTTGGCAGGTATTCAGGAATACAATTTTCCCTTTTTGGGGATCTGCCGCCCGGTCTAAAAACAGGAGCTTTTCGACGCCGGCACCAGGCGGTTTAAGGCCTCTTTCGACTCCTTTCCCCAACCATTTTATATAAGCGATCATCGCTGTCATTTCATGAGAAGTCGAATCCAATGATTTGCCATTCAGGCTTCTCTCGAAGCAGCCGTTGATACGCATGGCAATTGAAGTCCAGGAATCAGATCTATCCCGATATTGGGGGTAGGTGGTGGCGACCGCAGAATAATTTAATCCGAATGCTTTTGTGCCCGCCTCATTGTGACAGTTTTGACAATTCATGCCGTTGGAAATCGCTGCAACGCTTCCTTTTGGGCCAAGAAATTTGCTCGTACTGATTATTAACTCTCTGCCATATCTTATTTGCTTTCCTGCCGGACTGTTCGGTATGGTGTTGGTGTCTGGTGCAACCCATACCGCCTCTTCTGCCCTTAATGAGTTGGTATCCACAGTGATTGAAGCGCCGGGAGATAAATGATCTTCTTGGGTAACTGCATTTTCGGCTGTAAAATAGCATCCGCTGAAAGTATACAATAGAATGGCGCTCATACCTGGCAGGAAACCAATTGTAATTACATTTATGTTTGTTTTCAGGTTAGCAGATGACCTTTTTTTATTCATCGATCCAATAATTAAAGTGAAACCCAAATATACTCTTCTGAACGAGTGATTATATTAGAACTGAGCGTTATTCATACCTTATTAATACAGCATTTTGCGTTTAAGGTATGGTTTTTGAACTATCCTAAGAAGACGTTAACCTCATTTATTTTAACCGATAACAGGCAAGATAAAATTATACGCGCAGCTGCTATAAGCAGTTTATAAACCTTAATTTAGTGAAATTGGGATTTTGCGTTAAATAAGAAAGATGCTCTTGCCGGTATCCGAAAAGATTTCTTTTTTTGGCAGCCTGAAAAATGAAACCAACTCAAGCCCGAACATGAAAGTTAAAGACATAGAGAACATACGATTAAGGCTATTAGAGCTGGAAGATTATCAGAAATTAAAAGAAGTGATGATTTCTTCGTATTCTTCCATGCCTGATTCTTATTGGAAGGAAAGCCATATTAAATCGCTTATCAATAAATTTAAAGATGGCCAGATCGTGGTAGAAGTAAATGGGGAACTTGCCGGCTGTGCCTTATCACTCCTTCTGGATTCAAATAAATTTGACAAACAGAAAACTTACAGGGAAGTTACTGATAATTATACGTTTAACTCCCATACAGAAGACGGAGATATCCTGTACGGAATTGATATTTTTATAAAGCCCGAGTTTAGGGGATTACGACTAGGCAGAAGGCTGTATGATTATCGGAAAGAGTTTTGTGAAAAAAGAAACCTGAAAGGAATAGCGTTTGGGGGTAGAATCCCGAATTATTATAAATATTCCAAGGAGTTGACCCCGAAGGAATATATTGAAAAAGTGAAACGACGGGAGATTGATGATCCTGTTTTAAATTTTCAAATCTCTAATGATTTTCATCCCTCGAAAATACTAAAGCGCTATCTGGAAAATGATACCGCATCTAATGAGTTTGCTGTACTACTTGAATGGGACAATATTTATTATGAAAAGCCCAATAAGAGTTTAAGTATAGACAAGAAAATCGTCCGCATCGGATTGATACAGTGGCAGATGCGACCGTATAAAGATCTCGGAGAGCTTTTACAGCAGGCTGAATTTTTCATTGATGCGGTGTCAGGCTATAAATCAGATTTCGCGTTGTTCCCGGAGTTCTTTAATGCGCCATTGATGGCGAAAGACAATCATTTGGGCGAAGCGGCAGCGATACGGGAGTTGGCTAAATACACTAAAAGAATTATTGAAAAATTCTCTGAGTTCGCAATTTCCTATAATATCAATATTATTTCAGGCAGTATGCCCGAGATTACCGGGGATAGTTTACATAACGTGGGTTATCTATGTCGTAGAGATGGCAGTATCGAAAAATACGAAAAGCTGCATATTACCCCGGATGAAGCTAAGGTATGGGGGATGCAGGGAGGGAATAAAATACAAACCTTTGACACTGACTGTGGGAAAATCGGTGTTTTAATTTGCTATGATAGTGAATTCCCCGAGTTGAGCAGGCTCCTGGCCGATGAAGGAATGAATATCCTGTTTGTGCCTTTTCTAACCGATACCCAGAATGGCTATTCGAGGGTTAGGAATTGCGCCCAGGCCAGAGCCATTGAGAATGAATGTTATGTAGCAATAGCCGGTAGTGTGGGGAACCTGCCAAATGTGCATAATATGGATATCCAATTTGCCCAGTCTGTTGTCTTTACCCCTTGCGATTTCTCCTTTCCTACAAATGGAATTAAAGCTGAGGCGACCGCCAATACGGAAATGATATTAATTGCAGATGTGGATATAGAGCTTCTTAACGAACTGCATACCTTCGGCAGCGTTCGGAATCTAAGAGATCGGCGGAAAGATTTATTTGAGTTAAGGAAGCTCAAATAATAGCGGTGTTTAAAGTGTGCCAGGAATAATATCCTGGAAGCAGGTTTAGACGAACGAAAATAAAACCATACCTGCCTCGCGGCTTGTGTTATAAATCCAACTATGGCCATGCTCCCGATGATTGGAGAACACGGCCGTAGTTGATATGAGCGCCTATGGCTGGACTGATGCCAGCGGAGAACCGATGCCGTTCAAATCCCATACGATACGACCGGCACGTATCGTAAGCTCGGCTTCCAGTTTCTGTTTTCCTTTTATTTTTGTTCTGCTGGTATCTAAAAACCCGAAATCGCCATTCTTAACACTAAAAACGGCGACATCGGCTACACTGCCTACGCTTAAGTTCCCTAGCTCGGGTCTTTTAATTGTGGTGGCAGCGTTCCACGTTGATTTTGTAATTACGTCCTCAATAGACAAACCCATGGCCATAAACTTCGACATCAGGTTAGCCATATCTTTCATACCACTGTTCATGCTCGAATTATGTAAGTCACTGCTTATTGTATTGGGAAGGAAACCTTGTTTAATAGCCGGGATGGCATTCACATATTTAAATGCGCCACCGCCATGGCCCACATCAAACAGTACCCCTCTTTTCCTGGCATCCAGGATATAGTCCTTGATTTTACCTGTTTTTTCGTCGATCAGCGAACCGGTATACATGTGGGTGTATACATCCCCCGCTCTGAAAAGCGGTGCGGTAACCTCCGAAAAAATACCATCCAGCATAAAATAACCTCCCATAATTCCGGCGGCTTCTATTCCACGTTTTATAGGAATAATATAATCGTCAGGTCCGGGAGGAGGAACGGGATTATTTCTGCCCCAATGAGCATGCTTAACGCCGACAATAATATCCGGATATTTTTTACCCATTTCACCGGTCTTCTGCGCATCCATATCTCCCAGGTTACCTCCTTCGTTAGGACTTCCGTCCATTCCTGAGCCCGAAATGTTCAGGATCGCCAGTATCCTGGTTACCGAGCCATCTATTGTTTGTTTTTTGAAGGTTTCGAAATTTCGCCAGCCGGCACCTCCGGCATCCACCATGGTTGTCACGCCTGCCCGTAGCGTGAATCCGTCAGGCTGAATGGCTAATTTGCCATTG
>CAZFQV010000027.1:12200-13348 GCA_964521175.1 uncultured Sphingobacterium sp. | reverse complement strand
AAAAGAAATATCTGCAAGGGCTGTAAGACAACAACCATTCCCGCAGATATTTCTTTTGGATAAAGACAGGTTTTTAAAAACGTTATACGTTTTTTGAGAGAAGCTTATTTATAAGTGAACTTGTGTCCCGCGTCTGTTGAAAATGCCTCTGATACCGGGTAACCTGAAGGATTATAAACATACTTAATGGTAAGCGTAAACGAGTCATCTTTTCTTTCAATTACATTGTGGGTGTTCAAATCGCCTGCTCCCATATAATACAGGATTGGGTCAGCTTTTAAATAAGGATTATTCTTGTCGTCATATTTAAACGTTACGGTGCTCACCTTTGCCGGATTGACACTCGTTAGCTCATTTTTTTCTGTCGAGGGATTCACGTCTGATCCTGTGTACGTCAACGTTTTTTTATTCGCCAGCTTATTATAAGTGTTATAATCAGCTTTTGTTACCACGCGGTTGCTAGAATCATAAGTGTATAATGTATAGCGGACGTCCGGGCCATCGGTAAAGGTACTCTTAACAATATTATCACCGGTATAAGTAAACTCGATCTTAAGAGATGTATTGTTAAAAATATTTTTACCGGATATCTTAATTATTTTCCCTGATGCATCTTTTTCGATCGCATCGTATTTGGCCATGGGCTCTCCTTTGGTAGAAAATGTCTCGAAGGCAGTTATTTTGCCGGATTCGTCCTGTGCTATAGAAGCGATAGTTACCGCGTCTTCTTTTTTTGATGGGGTCCAGTATTTAACTTCCGTCAAGATGGTGCCATCTCCTATATCTTCAGGTTTTCCATTATCACTCTTTTTGCAGGAGCTTACTATAATCCCAATAGCAAAGAACCCTAATAATATTTTCTTCATAGGGCAAAGGTAGCGCTGGAATAGTGCTCAATTATACCCAGAAATACTGATTTGGAAGAAAGTCTACATTAATATTTGCTGATTTTAGCTTTCCCCAATAGCCTGGACGCTTCACCGCCTTGAACCTTATGTTGGATTTAGCGAATCCCTCCGGTCGCATGGTTATTCGTCGTCTAATTGCTTTAAACCACCGTATCTCTTAATTTCGAGCCTAGCGGGTTTCATGAATATAATAGAATTGGTATCTCCTGATCGGGATAAAGCTTAAAGAAACCTAAAGTC
>CAZFQV010000027.1:0-12190 GCA_964521175.1 uncultured Sphingobacterium sp. | reverse complement strand
TTTTTCTCTTATCTTCATTCTATAAAAAACTATAAAGTCTTGTTGTTTTGATTCCGGGTAATTAATTTAAAAAGCACTCCGCATTTAGTACCACCATAAACTATTGTCCAAATCAGCTTTCCACCGAATAAATATAAACCATCTGCCCTTATTAGGCAGGATGGGTTTCGTTGTGCGGTGTTCTCGGGGAACAAATATCATTTGGAGAGCAAAATACTCAACTCATTACCCGTTGATGTCTAAGTCTATTCTAGTTGTATCTCAAAAAAGCAGACATCCGCATGATGATAATGTGCTGGTAATTCCGATGTATCCTTTAATTTTTTCATTCCCAGGTAATTAAATCCGGCATTAGTGTAATGGCTGATTAACCGCTCATTATTACCGCAGGTATCCATTCTAATGAATTGTTTATTTTTCTCCCTGGCGTAAGCTTTCGCCCAGTCTACAATGGTTTGCACATAATTATTCCCCCTGAAATCCGGGTTTGTCGCTATTCTATGAATGTAGATAGAAGAATTGTTTTCCTTCTCCTCCCAAATCTGGACATCGGTATATGTTATTGCCCAAACGCAGGCGATTTTATTTTCAATGACCAACTTAAATTGTCTGCTTTCAACAACTTCTGTAGCTATAAATTCAGGGTCGAACTCAGGCCATTGATTCTGGGGGAATTTTATTTTCTGAAAAGCGGTGGCTAACTGATATAGTCTGAGAATTTCAGGGATGTCTTCTAAAGTACTGTTTGTTATCAGCATAGTTTAATAATCATATTGAATTTTCGCATACACGGTGTTTATGTTAGGCAGTTAATTTAACAATAGATATCGCTTTTGGCATAGCAACAACTCCGCGTTCGTGCGCCTGGGATAAGAATTGTGCGAATGAGACGAGAGCATTACCCGACATGACCTAACCGCCGCACTCTATCCGGCTTGCCGCTTGCCGCTATTCGATCGATACTTCTATCAAACAGTTAACTCCTCAATACTATTAAATATCAATATTTCTCAATCTTAGCGCATTTACAATCACCGATACCGAGCTAAAACTCATCGCTAGTGCCGCAATCATTGGGGATAATAATATTCAGAAAAATGGAAATAGAACCCCGGCTGCGACGGGTACACCCAGGGTATTATAGATCAATGCAAAGAACAAATTTTGCTTGATATTTTTCATCACCGCATGACTTAATTCCCGGGCTTTTACAATGCCATGCAAATCACCTTTTACCAGGGTAATCATAGCGCTTTCTATAGCTACGTCTGTTCCGGTACCCATCGCGATACCAACATCACTTTTAGCTAATGCCGGCGCATCATTTATTCCGTCGCCTGCCATAGCAACTATATTTCCTTTCTCCTGCAGTTTTACTACTTCATTAAGTTTGTCTTCTGGTAGCATACTAGCCTTAAAATCTGTCAAATGGAGCTCTGCTGCTACCGCCTGTGCGGTATCGTGATTATCCCCTGTCAGCATGATCACAGCAATGCCTCTGTCCTGCAGGGCTTTAATAGCCCTGGCGCTTGTTTCCTTGATCCTGTCGCCAATTACTACATAGCCCGCTACTGTTTTATCCACAGATAAATACGACACCGTTTTGCCTTGTCTTTGGTAGATCTTCGCTTCTTCCTGCATGGCGGAGGTGATTTCTGCATGTGCATACTCCATCATTTTCGGATTGCCTAAAGCTACGATCTTACTCTTTATAGTAGCTTCCACTCCTTTACCAGTAACTGCGTTAAATCCCTCTGACTTCAATACTTCAGCTTTCTTTTCTTTACCGTATTTTACCGTGGCTTCGGCCAGGGGATGCTCGCTGTTGCTGTTCAATGATACAATCAATTGCAGGACCTCGTCTTCACTAAAACCTGTGTTGAAACTACCTATTTTTTCTACGGTAGGTCTGCCTTCTGTAATCGTTCCTGTTTTATCGATGATTAAGGTGTTTACTTTATCCATCTTTTCGAGGGCTTCCGCATTTTTAATCAATACGCCGTTTTGAGCACCTTTACCTACACCAACCATTACCGACATCGGTGTTGCCAGCCCTAAAGCACATGGGCAGGCGATTATTAATACAGCGATAGCATTGACAAATGCATAGACATACGCCGGCTCCGGTCCCCAAATAGCCCATACAGCGAAGGTTATCATAGAGATGGTCACCACAATAGGCACAAAGTAGCCCGACACCTTATCTGCCAAATTTTGAATGGGTGCCCGACTCCGACTCGCATCGTTCACCAAATGAATGATCTGAGAAAGCAGGGTATCGCTACCTACCTTTTCAGCCTTCATCAAAAAGACCTGATTGCCGTTAATTGTCCCGCTACTTACTTTATCATCCACTGTTTTATTAACCGGGATAGGCTCTCCGGTAATCATCGATTCATCGATTGTAGTATCTCCTTCGGTTATCACACCATCTACCGGAATTTTATCACCGGGTTTTACCTTCAGAATATCATTAATAACAATCTTGTCAATACTTACCTCAATATCTTCGCCATCCACTACTTTGACAGCTTTATTGGGTGCCAGCTTTAACAGTTCTTTTACCGCAGAATTGGTTTTACTGTGTGCGCGAGCTTCTAAAAGTTGCCCCAGCAATACGAGCGTCAGAATAACAGTTGCTGCTTCAAAATAAACATGTACAGCTCCCGATTCTGATCTGAATTGAGCAGGAAAAATATCCGGGAAAAATATACCTGCAACACTAAATAGCCAGGCAACCCCCGCCCCAATACCAATAAGGGTAAACATGTTTAGATTCCAGGTTTTTATGCTTCGGTAGGCACGTTCAAAAAACATCCAGGTCGCATAAAAGACTACCGGAATAGATAATCCAAACTGAATCCAATTCCAGGCGGATTGTCCCATGACATTATACAGTGGATTGTTGGGAAGCATTTCACTCATCGCAATTACGAATACCGGGAAGGTGAACACCGCTGCGATCTTGAATTTTTTTAATAACTTGTTATAGGTCTTTTCTTCTGCAGAGAGGTCGGCCTGCAGGGGCACTAAATCCATCCCGCATATTGGGCAGGCGCCAGGCTCGTCTTTTATAATTTCCGGATGCATGGGGCAAGTCCATTGCTCCAATCGTGTCGCCGACAGACTTTGTTCTTCAACCAAATCCATTCCGCAAACCGGACAATCACCCGGCTTATCGTAAGTTTTATCACCTTCACAGTGCATCGGACAATAAAAAGTACCGGTACCTTGTCCTTTCGGTTTTTCTTTCTTTATTTCCTCAGGATGTGTTCCGGCTGGGTGAATGCTGTATGTTCCGCCATCATTTTTTAAGGCCTCCTGAAACGTTTCCAACGGAATGGCTGATTCCATTTCAATGGTAGCTTCGGCCTTATCCAGATCCACAGTAGCTTTTGAAACGCCTTTAACATGTGAGAGGGTTTTTTCTACATGACTGCGACAACCGTTGCAGCTCATTCCGTGTATATGATAGATATGCTTCATTGAATTCTCCTTTTTGCTTGCAGACATGCAAAATATAAATTTCTATACCAGCCTGGTCTTTGATTAAAGATAGGGGATTTGCGGGTATATCAGGGGGTATCAGTATTATTCTTACATAAGAACTACGATAGGACGAAATCTGCAATGACTGCCATTTCAAACAAATCTTTTAATGCTCATCATGTATCCTAAATGAAGTCCCTCGTGGTAATTATTAAATTGAATGGCGTCTCTTATGGAAGCCAGGGTAAATCCCGTTGATGTAGATCGTTCATTATAAGTTTTGAATATACCTTTTTTAAAATCTTCTTCGGTCTTGGTGACGAGAGAAATCAGCAGTTCTTTTAATTCGTTTACTTCAATTTCTGAAATTGCCCTGGTAGGTCTGGTTCCCGGCTTATAGAGATTTGAAAAATCATCGGAAATATACATCGGCTGGTTTGAGCCTCTGTACACAAGAGACTGTTGAGCGACGATGATATGGCCGATATTCCAAATCAGGTTGTTGTTAAAGCCGTTTGGGATAGAATTTAGTTGGTCTAATGAATAGTTGTCGAAAAAATTCAAGTATTGCTTTCGGTTCGTTGCCCAGATTTTAAATGCAGTTTCCATATCGTCTTAATGATTTTTAAAATTGTTTATTTTTCGGTAGCCCACACTACCCCATGTTTTCATGCCTGCCCGTGTAGAATAGCATGTAAGCTCTGTTTCCGGGCACGTTACTTCAAGCTGAGTATAGTTTCCCCGCATTTATGAGGAATATATGCCCGGAGGGGTAAATGTCGATGCTCAAACAGCGAAATTAATCAATAGGAATCATTATTTGTTGGATAGCGTAGGATTTTACTTCCATCGGATAAATGTTCTGATATTCTGTCGTTCCGAACCTGCATCCTACGATTCTGAACGTATTCTGTGCCCCCAACGCAATCATCCTGAACGCAACTCCTGTCCTCTCGAACGTATGTGAGAGATCTTCGTACAGCGTGCTCGTAATAAATATTCATGGTTACTGCAGGAAGATCCCTCAGCGCTAAGGACCGCTCGTAATGACAAAAACTACAGGGCGCTTCCGGAACACACACTGAAAAGTGCTATCGGGACAAAGATTCAGGGGCACTATCAGGATGACAGAAATTTAAACCATGCTATTGGGATAGGTGAGGGGAGCTATTGTGACGGCAGACGCTGGGAGACAAATTATCTCGGCAGTCTTAGCGTTATCTGAAATATTGCAATAGAATAATCAAAATACCTAAGATAAACTCAAAAACCATCATATAGTCAAAGTATTTACCGGCAGAGCCAGTTTTCATTCTCGAGTAACATCTGCCTAAACCCGAACAGATAACCACAATACCCAGGAAGTAAATCAGACCGTTTATTGTTCGGAAATTCAAAACCGCCCAGGCCATTAGAATTCCAAGTCCAAAATAAATCCCACTCAAAAACCTGAAAAGATTATTTAATGCGATGATCTGCTAAGGGTTCAGATAAAAAGGAGCTGGCTCCTTTAAGTAGAAGGTTGGTTCCTCCCAATAGACAGATCACTGCGACCATGCCTAGTAAAAACTGCAATAGTAATTCCATGACTTTTATTTGATTTTATTAAAAATTGACACCTATGGTATGCCGCCAGGTGAATAGGTAGGTATACTTACGTTTTATTTATCCGATTCTGAGGCCGTTATTTACTGGCTTATCTGTTGTTAATAGCGTGACTTCTTTTTCATTAACGGCACCCAAAATGAGGCATTCACTCTGTATGTTAGCGATTTGCTTTGGCGGAAAGTTAACGACCGCGATCACCTGTTTGCCAATGATCTCATCCGGGGAATATAGTTTTGTGATTTGTGCGGATGTTTTTCTTATTCCCAAACTGCCGAAATCAATACTGATTTTATAGGCAGGCTTTTTGGCTTCCTTAAATATTTCGGCACCAATTATAGTCCCCACTCTTATGTCGATTTTTGAGAAGTCGGCCCAACTGATGATGTCCGTAGTTCGTTTCATTTGTTATGTTTATTTGTTTTTCATAGAATACGTTATTGACCCTATTAATAACTCCGGTTATGTTGGCGGTAATCCGGGAAATGACTTCCAGGTAGCTGTCCGGCAAATTGTTTGAGGGGTATTCCCGCTTGACTTTCTGTTTATTTGTATGTTGTTGAATGATCGATTGTTAACGGAGGTTGCTTTTTAAAGTAGTTTTCCTGAAAGAAATATAGCGGCAATAGAAAAATAAATAACCAGCCCCGTTACATCAACCAGGGTGGCCACGAAGGGTGCAGAAGCGGTAGCAGGGTCAAGTCCTAATTTTCGTAACACAAATGGAATCAGGGAACCGGAGAGTGTCCCCCATAAAACAATAAATATTAGTGAAACCGATACCGTCATTGCTATCGAAAACCAGTAGATGCCGTAATCATAAAATCCAGCTTGTTGCCATACTAGAATCCTGACGAATCCGATGAATCCTAATATCGTTCCTAATAGTAATCCGGAAAAAACCTCCTTTCGCATGACATACCACCAGTCTTTAAGCCTCAATTCCCGCAAAGCCATTGACCGGATGATGAGAGAAGCGGCTTGTGAGCCGGAGTTTCCACCACTTGAAATTATTAGAGGAACAAATAATGCCAATACAACCGCTTTTTCTATTTCACCGTCAAAATAGCCCATAACTGATGCGGTAAGCATTTCCCCAACGAAAAGAATCACAAGCCAACCGGCTCTTTTTCTCACCAATTCGTTTAAGGGTGTTTTGGTGTAGGATAAATCCAAACCCTCCATACCACCGAATTTTTGAATGTCTTCGGTGTCGCGGTCTTTCATCCTGTCGAGAATATCGTCAAATGTTACGATGCCGACAAGCGTGTCATTCTCTGTAATAATGGGTAAAGCAGAACGATCATATTTATCAAAGGTGTTGAACGCATCCTCAATGCTAACGGTAGTTCTTATCGCGATGAATTGCTTGTCTACCATGTCTGTGATTTTAGTTTTGGGCTCAGCCATCAGCAATTCTCCAATACGCAAATCGTCGATTAAGTGGCCGTTGCTATCAACTACATATATAAAATTAAGTGTCTCTGCTTTTTTACCATACTTTTTAATTTGTTCCAGAACCTTTTCAACGGTCCAGTTCGGTTGACTCTCTATGTAATGAGGGGTCATTAACCGGGCAATGCTATCCTTTTCATAACCAATAAGGTTCAAGGCAATATCCTTTTCCTTATCGTTTAATAGAGTTACCAGATGTTTTATGAGTTTATCAGGAAAATTTTCGAACAGGTCGGTACGATCATCCGGACTCATGTTATTGATGAGAACAGTAAGGTCGTTGTCACCCAGGCTCTTAATGATTTCCTCCTGAGTCTGCTCGTCAAAATAACTGAACACCTCTATTTTTTTGTCTCCTAACAAGAGGAAAGAAACCTCACGTTCTTTTCTTTCTAAGGCGGTCAATTGTTCCGCAATATCGGCTGGATGTTTATCTTGAATTTGTATCATTTTAGATTATATCATATTGCTGCTAAGGGTTCGACCGCAAAATTTGACGATGCTCCTGCTAAGACAGGTGCTCATTTTTTTTCAATAGGCTCCCACAATTGAACTTTATTTCCGTCTCCGTCAGGAATATGGACAAATTTACCATAGTCATAAGTTGCGATTTCGTCTTCAATACTTACACCTTCCTTTTGAAACTGTTAAACGAGTTTTTCTAAATTTTCAACCCGGTAATTTAGCATAAATCCCTTGTCAAAATATTTGGAGTCTTCAGGAAATGGTGTCCACTGTGTTTGTGCATTGGAATTGCTGTCAGGGTTTTCATACCATTCAAAAGTGGCACCATAAGGATTAGTATCTAAGCCAAGATGCTTCCGGTACCATTCGGTAATCTTTTTCTGGTCTTTACTTTTAAAAAAAACGCCGCCAATCCCTGTTACTCGTTTCATATTATTTTGATTATCGATTTCTCTTGCGAAGTCCTGAAGATCCGGTCCTGTTTTTTTGTTGATACGTCATTATTAGCGTTGTGCTTTGACTGCTGCTCAGACAGATTCGTCAAAAAATATAAATCAGCGTAAGATCAACCGTATGCAGGATAAATATAAGTGATTTACAGACCTAAAAGGGCTGCTTTTTGATATTAATTATATAAGGCCCGAAGAGAACTTACAAAGTTGCAATGTCCAGTCCGGGCGCCAGCAATACTTATGTTGTGCCTTCGCTCAATAGTGGATGCTTTCCCCCTTGCCTGCGTTCATTTAAAATGATCATATTTATATTCATAAAACGGGTACAACTGATTAGCAGGGCGCGGTTCCTCTGGGACAGATCGTTTTTTCTATTTCAAAACAGGCTGAGGACTTGAGTACAGGCTATGATTACTTCCTCCACCTAATAAATGAATTTTCTTATCACCGCCATTATTTGCATCACAACTGGCAATAGAAAAAGATAATCCCCAGCCAAGTGTGTGAAAATACACTCGTTTGCTATCGGGTGTCCAATAGGGTACACCGTTTATTTTATTATCATCCATAATAACTTTTTCGTCGCTCCCGTCAGTTTTTATGCGAATAATATCTGCATTGCCAGGCAATGGAATAAGGCCTGTAAAAAAAGAGCGTGAATAGGCAATGTATTTACCATCAGGGCTCCAACATGGATCAAAACAATACTTATTATCTGTGGTTAGGCGATTTTCATTTTCTATTTCATTGCTTGTAGCATTATAGTCGGCCACATATAATTCCCATTGATCCTGATACGCCCAGCGTAATCCTGGTGGTATGGTGACGCACACAATTTTTCTTCCATCAGGACTCCAGGCGGGATCAGCGAACAGACTATTTCTTGTTGAAATAATTTTTGCATTTTGTCCGTTGATGTCCGTTGTTACCAGGCGCCAATGCAGGTCATTGCTGCCCCGTGCAGGATCTTTACAAGAAGCCGCCATCAGTATTCTCGTACCATCGGGGCTCCACTTGGCTACGCCTTGTTCAGCCCATCCATAGGTTCCCTTTGGAATAATTACTCTTGGATTGGAGCCATCAATATCAAATACCATCAAATCGGCATTCGCATAATCATTTGATTTATTATCCAGATAATTGTTGCTGACTTTAGGTGATCGGTAACAAAGAAATTTTGTCTTATCGGGTGAGACTCTCACCCACCAATAATTCCAACTCAAATCATTGGTTAGATTCTTTTCGGCATGCCCATCATAGGAAAATATTTGTGATACTACCTGTGAAGAAGAATTCTTATCATAAAATATCAGGGTATCCGTTGGGGTAGGAGATGGGGATATTGCCACATAATTTGTGGAACAGGAATTAAGCAATACCATGGTAAAAGCGACTGCTAAGAATACGGGGACTTTCATAACAAATGCATTGGTATGCGGATTGGAGCAATTCAAAAATAACGCCAAGCCCTGCTATTACTAACATAAGTTGTCACAGGCTTTTTTGTTTTTGATATTTACAAAGGCCATTGCATCATTACTGTATTTAAAGTCTTTATTGGAATGCCCCAGGAATTTCTCACTATGCCCCTGAACCACCGTCTCCTGTCATTTCCATTTCCTTGAAGCATATTAATAGATTGCGGTATCTCGTCGATATTCGTAAAAGTGATGTGCCATCTTCCTGATCTTTTGAGCTTTGCCTTAAGGTCGATCAACAAATTGAAATATAGACTTGCCACTTCATTGCGAAGAAGAATTAGCCATCGATTGGCTTTTATTTCCCGGTGTCTTGTCAGCGTAGATATTCATGATGTACTGTTGTCTCCCTGAAATAACCTGTAAGGTTCATGTATAAGCATTGTGAGAGATTAACAGCACTATATTTTCTGTTTTACGATATGTAAACTGACCTTCATTCATTTTGTTTAGACTAATACATGCACCACGCTTATTTGAAGTTGCAGGCTGTTCCGTTGATCATTCTGTTCATTTTTCGCATTATTTAATGTACTTTATTACGATAATTAACATGCCCAAAACAATCTCCAGAATCATAATGAAGTCAAAGTATTTACCGGCAGAGCCTACATTTACGCGGGAGAATAAGCGACCCAGTCCTGAAAATATGACAATAATTCCGAGGATATAGATTGTCAAACCAAGTGACAGCGTGCTGAATGCAGCGTAAGCGAAAAGAAATCCAGATCCGAAATAAATTCCACCTAAAAAGCGAACCAGGTTGTCTAATACGAGTTGAGTGGGAGTTTCTTTTGGCAGGAATTTCATTGCTCCTTTGAGCATCACATTCATTCCGCCTGAGAAACAAATTAATGAGATAAGTCCTAAAAATATGCTAAGGGCTGTTTCCATGATATTAAAATTGGGGAATGTTTTCAGTTAAGATCTCATTACCTGCTTTATCGTAATAAGTGCAGGTCATCTTCTCCATACAGATTGCCCATTTTTCAATTCCAGTTTCCGCGCACATCTTAATGAAAGTCAAATAGTCGGTTTTGCCTTGTTGGTGAGCTAATAGTTCTGCCTTAAATTCTGCTGTTTTTGGACGATCAGCAATTATCACATTCGCATATCTGGCAGGCACATTTGCTGTATCACTATTTGCATCGTGATAATCAATGTGCCCATCTGTAACGTATGTCTCGTAGTGCGTTACACCTAATGCCTTAATCTCTTTGATGTAAGAAGGAAAGTCTGCACCAGATTTTACTTTGCTGTGGGCTGTTACGATTTGTTCTACAGTAAACATCTTTTCTTGTTTTTTAATTGTTAAAAGATTTGTTGAATTACACCTAACCGCAATGTCCAGACTTGATGGTACCATTTGTCTGTACGTTATGGTTACAATGCAAAGATGGTATGCCGAAAACCCGGGCAATTGTAAAAAATGGTTTGTTTTACAGGAATCGTTTGAAATTTTCAGGAGTATCGCCAGTAAACTGTTTGAAATCTTTGATGAAGTGCGCCTGGTCGAAGAAATTGTTTTCGTAGCAAATTTCAGTTAGTGTTTTTGTTTTGTTCAGACTATTAAGTACATTGTTGAAACGAACGATAGAGGCAAATTTCTTAGCCGTTGTGCCCACCACTTTTTTAAAGCGTTTTTCAAACGGACTTTGACTAACGAACAGTTTTTTGTTTATTTCTTTGATGCGGATAGTGCCATTACTCTGGTGGATGAGTTTAACCGCCTCAACAATCAGTTTATCGGTTTTAATGTCTTTAAGTTGTGATACCAGAAATTGTTCAACAATTTTTACCCGAAGCTGGTCTGTGGGTGCGACAGCCAGTTTTTCTTCCACTTCGTTTAATTGAACCTTTTTGAAGATGTCGTCGAGTGAAAGGCTCAGATTAAAGAGTTCATTTGCAGGCTGGGGAGCGAAATGGGAAAAGCCGATTTCAGTAAAGTAAACCAGAACAGTCCCGATGTCAGCCGAATTCCTGAATACTTTGTAACCGTCAGTAATTCCCGTAATTCCTGCCGAAGTCAGTTCCCTTTCCGCGTTGTCTCTTAAAGTAGTAAGTCGCCCTTTATATTGAAAGCCAATGACCAATCCCGTTGATGGAAAAACTTTATACACATTTTCCAATTCATTCTCCGACACTACAAAGTATTTGATGTAGGATTGTAGTTGGTCTATCGGAAAATACTTGTCAAACTTCATTTGTTTTCTTTAAGGGTTCGAGGGGTGTCAAATTGCCCGCAACGATGGTGGGTATAATAAATCGCGAAATTACTTGCAACATATGGTTAGGGCTAGACGTGTTTTTTTGTTTTAGATTTTGTTTATTCAGTTCGATCCGGGAATTAAACGCTATTCTGCGTGCTGCTTTTTTTATATCAAATCCAATTTACATTATAAAGTATTAATCCGCCAAACAGAAAAGCAAAAGGCGAGATAAGTTGAAAATAGATGGGTTTAAGATAATCGGCACTTTTCATAGAAAATTTATGGTGCTTTTTTCGAGGAATAGTGTATAAAAAGACAGGAGTAACAAGCATTATCCATCCAAAAATTTTAAAAGATTCCGGAAATTTTGAAAAATCTGAGTATAATATTAAGGCAATCGCTGGAATAAGTCGAATCGTTATTTCCGAATAGTTAATGAAATTTGTGCTACCAGCTTTTCTTAATGTATTCCTCGCTTTATTTGGATTAAGAAGCATAACAAATCCAATAAAAACGATAAAAGCTCCAAAAAATATTATCACGTATTTTGAAATTTCTATTATCATTTTTTATATGATTTTTGGCAATTAAATCATCAATAAACTGGTTTGGTAAATATTGAGTGACATTTTATAGTAATCCACATATTTCTTGAAATAGAAAGAATAGTATTATAGCTAAAATTGTTGCTAAAAGAAATTTTCCAACCGAAATTCCGATGGACCTTGTTTTTTCGTTTTCAATCATCAGTATTTTAAACGCTTTGGTTATTCTTTTTCTTTGTTGAATGAATATGAATAGAATAGTATATCACTGTTCTTTTTTAGTTGAACTTTCCAGGTTCTTTTTATTTTTCTTTGAGCTTTTGTATTCACAGTGTTTTTTATTTGAAACTAAAGATTTCTTTAGAGGAAGTATGGCTACTGACATTTCTAATAGCTACGTATTTATTGCTATAAATAAATGACACTAAAAGGATAGCCAGAAATATTAATGGCATTATGGCGACTGATAAAGGGTCACCGCTTGAGGTGTG